>PLMM01000003.1 GCA_003142495.1 Gemmatimonadota bacterium
ACCCAGAACGACATCATGTTGAATCGTGGAAAGGCCATGTCCTCCGCTCCGACCTGAAGCGGGAGAATGAAATTTCCGAATCCTGCGAACGGCGCGGTGGTGAGCACGAAGAACACCATGATCGTCCCGTGCATCGTCATCAATTGCAGGTAGAACTCCGGCGTGATGATGCCGCCCGCCGCAAACGTTGGCGCAATGAGCCCGATGAGCGGCACGGGCTTGTCGGGAAATGCGAGGTGGTATCGCATGATCCACGACAGCACCATCCCGGTGAGCACCGCGACGAGGCCAAGGCCGAGGTACTGCTTGCCGATCACCTTGTGATCGAGGCTGAAGACATACTTGCGTATGAAGCCTTCGGGCTCGACGAGGTGATGCGCTGCGGCGGGCGGGTGTTCGGTCAGTGACGCGGACACGGTGTCCATGGGCATGGGGTTTCGAATGACGGCGAGCGCGGTGTCGCGGTGGCGAAGATCACGGAGCTACTGACTCGCCTGATCCGTGAGCCACTTTGCGTAGTCCTCCTTCGACAGGACCTGGACATACGCCCGCATGTTGTAGTGGCCAAGTCCGCAAAGCTGCGTGCACACGACCTCCGTTTTCGTCAGCCCGGTTGCCGTGAAGTGCACGGGGATGATGAGCCCAGGCACGAAGTCCTGTTGCAATCGCATCTCGGGGATGAAGAGCGAGTGACCGACGTCCTTGGAGTGCATCGTCAGCAGAATGGGCTGATTAACGGGTACGACGAGGCTCGCAGAAACGATGTCGTCTCGCGCGGCGGTGTCGTTCTTCGGATCGAGACCAAAGAAATTGCTGTTCCCCTCGTCGATTTTCTCGGGATGAGGAACGCCGAATTTTCCGTCGGGCCCGGGGTAGCGGAAGTAGAAGGCGAACTGCCCCGCCTGTACGTCGATGTGTACCGCGTTTGCTTCCGCCGGTGCGAGAAAGATCTTCGCCCACACCTTCGTGCCGACGAACACGAGCGAGAGCACTTCGAGACCGACGATGACGGTCGCCAACACGACCATCGGCATCGGTCCGCCGGGAAAGAGCTTGATCTCGCCGGTGCGACCGCTCGACTGCAAAACGAACGCGGCCAACGCCAGCTGCGCGGCAACGAAGAGCGTGCCGGTGAAGATCATCGTCTCGAAGATCTGATCGTCGATCTTGATTCCGAGCACGGAGAGGTCCGGTGGCAGCCACCACGTGTGCGAGATGAACACGCCGGCGGAAACGAGGGCAATCACGGTCACTGCGGCTGCGAACAGTTTGCCCACGGTCTTTTCGACTCCGGATATTGGGATCGGCAGGCGGATTACGTGACGAGCGCGCGAACAAGCAGGGAAAGGCCAGGGCGATGTGTGCCTGGCCTCCGGATGATCAGTACTCGGTGGCCTTCAGGCTAAAGTCGAGCTTCGCGGTTTCGGAGCCGGCGATGGTGACTTCCTGGCTCTGCGTGCCGAAGCGTTCCTGCCACGCTGTGACTGTGTACTTCCCAGGAGGAAGTCCGCTGAGACTGTACGTCCCATTGCTACCGCTCACCGTCGAGTGCGACGTGTTGAGGACCGCGAAGTAGCCGTGCATCCACGGATGAACGTTGCACTTCACGGGAATGAACTCCGGCTTGGCGTACGTCGTCTGAATGGGTGGCGCGCCCGGTGGCTGCGACTTGTTCCACTCGGGGTTCACCTGCGACATCGGATGGATGTTGTGCGATGTCTGATCATCGTTCTTGATCTCGAGCTGCTGTCCCGCCTGCATCGGAAGCACGTGCGGCAGATACTGGCATCCCTTCTGCTCGAACGTCACCGGCGTCGACGGCACGGCGCTGGGTGCGCCGCCCGCGGAGATGTAGACGACGACATCGCCGAGCGTGTTCCCCTCGCCCGCGACGACGCTCTCGTTCATCACCGGAGTCGCGTGCTGCTTCGCGCACGACGGTTCTTTCGCCATGTCGATCTGCTTCATTTTTGGAGCGGTGCCAGTATAGGTGACCTTGCCGGCGACCGTGCCGCCAGCCGAGTGATGAGTGGACGGCACGAGCGCCATCGTGGCGAGGGCACACATCGCGACACTGGCTGCAATCTTCATATGCATCGAAATACCACCTTCAGAGAAAGAGAAAACGAAGCGATCAACGTCCGCCGGACTCAGGGCCGATCGGCTTGAGCTCACTGGCGTGAGTAGCGAGCCAGCTCTTCCAGAGTATCGACTCCGGGGTGCGTATCGGCTGTAGTGTGCGGAGGTAGTGCACGAGATCCCATCCCTGGTCGCCTTTGATGTTGTCGGCAAACGAGGCCATGGGGGTGCCATCCAGACCCGTCATGAAGATTCGATACAGGTCCGCGTTCGTCGTCCCGCACTTGAAGCGCGTGCCGGTGGTGAAGTCGTACGGGTGGATCGGCTGGTCCTTGCTGTCCGTGAGACTCGACGCCGATGGACCGTCTCCGCGACCGGCGGTGCCGTGGCACTTCCAGCACTCGAACTTCTGGAACATCGCGCGTCCCGCGAGGATGCTCTCGGTCGTCACGGGCGTTTCGGGCGGAATCTCGACGGGGGTGCCCGCTTTTTCAGTAGCCCAGCGCGGAGAGAACGTCTTGATGTACGCCACGAGATCGGCCTGCATCTGATCGGGCAGCGGGCGCCACTGCGGCATGTTCGAGTTCACGATGCCGCGGCGAACGGTGTTGATCAGATCCTGATCCGTCGGGAGCGATCCGCTGAGAGTCGACCGGCACTTGAACACCGCCTGCGTGAAGTCACGCGGCCTTGGCTCGATCCACTGTGCGTTCTCGCCAACCCCATCACCATGATCGCCGTGACAGCCGGCGCAGTAGCGGGTGTATTCCTGCTTTCCGGCAGCGGGCCGTCCAACACGCGTATTCACCTTCGTGTCGCCGCCGCGCCCTTCCCTTGGCAGCCCGTGAATGGTCTGCGCGACGCCCGCCGAGGCCGCGATGAGGAGGAACGAGATCGAGGCGGTGATCGATGGAATGCGGTAAGCAACTCGACTCATGACATGTCTCCGCATAGGTCAAAAATCAAAGTCGAGGGCAAACAGCAGACTGCTCGTCCAGATGTTCGCCGTGGCGCCTTCGGAAGGCAGCTGCCCTGGGCTCACGGTCTTCACCAACGCGTATTCGCCGTGCACCGCCAGACCGGCGCGGCTGAACATGAACGGGTACCAGCGCGTGCCGAACGAATAGGCGTCGACATTGCCCAGCGTGCTTGGCATATCCGGAAAAGCCTGCTGCGACATGCGGATCGCCTCGACGCGCTGCGTGAGGACGAGCTGTTGATTGATGTAGTAGTGCGTCTCGAGAAAGCCGCTGTTCCACGACGCATCGCGCGCACCGTCGAGCAACGGGCTATTCGACGGTGTGCTCGAGGCCAGATACGCGTTGTCGTTCCCGTGCAGATAGTACGGCAGGAACTCGAGCTTGTGGAGGAAGAAATCACCCGCGACTCCGGCGCGATAGAATGCCTTCCGCGTCGTGCCCGTGCCCGGGATGTCCTGGCCGTCGCTGGTCTGAAAGGCCGTGGGCCGCTGGCCGACGTAGGCGTACACGCCGATACGCTCGATGCCCATCTTCCCGGCGTCGAACGCCTGACTGAAGTTCACGTTCGCATCGTAGCTGCTGAAATTGTTCGAGCCGGGATCGCCATCGTTGGACGACAGGATGGCGGCGCTATAGCGCGTGAAGCTGTTGAGCGAGTGCCCCGACAGCTCGGCGCCGAGTTGATTGTCGCCGATACCGAAGTCGACGGAGCTTCCTGGCGCTGAGAAGTGATACGACTGGTAGGAGCCGCCGTTGGCCGAGAGGAAGAGGAAGCGTTTCTCGGAGATCATGTTATCGAGCTCGAACTTCCCGACCTTGAGATTCAGCCAGGGATTATCGCCCATGTTGTCGAAGCGGAGGCTGACCGCCTCGAAGTGGAAGCTGGCGAAGTTGTCCGAGGAGAGGAGCGCGACGAAGGACACGTTCTTCCAGAGCGTGCCTGCGGTCCAGAGATCCATGCCTGACAGATCGAAGCCGTGCGATGTGAGTGTGCGCTCGACTTGGCCGCTTTTCGCATCACCGGGCGTCGCATCGACCAGCTGCCTGGTCGCGCGCTCCACGTGGAATTGCGGCGTCACGCGAACCGTGATCGGGATGTAGGCGTTGTTCTGGGCTATCGGCGAATCCTTCTCGTTTCTGATCTGATAGCCGTTGTCGCGGAACTGCTGGCCGAAGCTGTTGAGCTCCGGCCACGCGGTGTGACACGCGGAGCATCGCAGTCCGTACTTGCGCGCAAATGCGGGAATCATCTTGACGCGCTTCGTCGCGTAGCTCGCCGAGGCGGCGCCCGTACCGTCCTCGATGGATGCGCGGTAGGCGCGGTAGATGTCTTCCACGCTCTGGCTTCCGGCAGCGGGAGCTCGCGTCGCCGTGGTCGAGTCGGCTGCACGGGTATCCGTGGCGGCTGCGGATGAGGCGGCGGTCAGGCTGGCGCCGGCTGCGAGTGCGAAGGCCGGGAGCCACTTCATTCCGTGCACGAACTTCGTCAGACTCATTGTGCCTCCAGTAGACGCGGCGTGCGACGCTCGCCTGAGCATCGCCGGTTCTTTTCTCCTCCTCATTTCGTGCGAGGAGACTTCTCCGTTGCTGCGACAGCAGTGCTTCTGCAGCGTGCATATGGGATGGAGGCTCAAGCACGCTCAAGTCACCGCCGCACAATGTTTTGTTTATTAATAAATAAATAGTCTTTTATTAATAAATAACTTGTTAGATGCTCCTGCGCGTTGAGACAGGGGTGTGGTCGCCCGGATGGCCGGCGCGCTGGGAAAACGAAGGGGGCGGCCCTCTCGATCACGGAAGCGAGCGCGATGAATTAACATCGACTCATTACTAAATACGGCAACCGTGATTTTAGGCCGTGCCGGAGGGTGCGCGAGCGATCGAGCGCTTCCCAACCCACGCGGCACGGCGCGGGGGGCGGCCGGCGACGGCGAACGCGCGTTCCGCAGGCGCGATTCAGCAGCTCGGCTTTCCGATCGTCGCCGCGAGGAGACCCGGCAGATAGAGTATGCCCGTCCGTCGTACTTCCCAACCGCCGCANNATTTCCGCCATCGAGAGGTAGGCGCCGTTCGGTCCGCGAGGCCACCCCTGTCTCGACGCATCCTTGAGATCGATCGACACCGCGCTGCACTCACCAACCGCAATTGCTTTCCGAGTCATCGACAGCGTCGTCGTCCACGGATCGCGCCCTTGCGCCTGCGATTGGGCAGAAACGAGCAGGTGCGAAAGCAGCGGCAGGATTACGAGCGCGTTGCGCATACGTGCTCCTCAATTCGTCGATGACTTCGTTCACGAGCCACGGCGACCCTTCATGCAACAATGCGCGGTCGCCGGAAGCAGCGAGGACTCCTACGGTTTGCTCTTCGATGATGGCGTGAACTGCACCGTCGGTGATGCACCCTTGCTGCCATCAGCGAAGTACGCGATCACCACATAGCGATACGTCTGGTGCAGGTCCGCGATGGCGTCCGCGAACTGCGTGAGCGAGTACGCGGATGGCGTGCGCTCGACAGAGGATGCGGTTCCATTGGCTCGCCACACGGCATAGCGCTGTGCACCGTTCACGGAATTCCACGTGACGTGCGCAACACCTCGCGTCCATGCTACGGCAACTCCTGTCGGCGCAGGCGCGGTGAACGGAGTCGACCTGGTGGTACTCGGCGCTGTGGTCAGCGGCCCCTTGAGCGCCGACGGCGCGCCTCGCGATGTGGGTGCCGTCGCTACTGCACCCGGCGCTTCGGCCTGTGCACGAGGATCGCTCGTC
>PLMM01000088.1 GCA_003142495.1 Gemmatimonadota bacterium
GCGTACAACGAGGCCGCGCGCATACGCTCGACGATCGAGAGCCTCCTCGCCATCGACTATCCGGCAGATCGCCGCCAGATACTCATCGTGTCCGACGCCTCGACCGACGACACAGACCGCATCGTCACCGAATACGCCGACCGCGGAGTCGAGCTCTTTCGCGTGAAGCGGCGCGGAGGAAAGACCGCGGCCGAGAACGAGGCCGCCGAGGCGCTGACCGGCGACATCATCGTCAACACGGACGCGTCGATCCGCATTCAGCCGCATTCCGTGAAGGCGCTCGTGCGCATGTTCGAGGACCCGAGCATCGGCGTCGCCTCGGGGCGCGACATCAGCGTCGGCGCGGAGACCGAGGGCAATCGCGGCGAATCGGGGTACGTCGGCTACGAAATGTGGGTGCGCGAGCTCGAGACGCGGCTCGGCGGCATCGTCGGCGCGAGCGGCTGCTGCTACGCCGCGCGCGCGCAGATTCAGCGCACGGTGCTTCGCGATGATCTCGCGCGCGATTTCGCCAGCGCGCTCATCGCGCGACGGCTCGGCCTGCGCGCCGTCTCCGTGAACGAGGCGACCGCCGTCGTCCCGCGAACGCCATCGCTGCGCTCCGAGATGTCGAGAAAGGCCCGCACGATGACGCAGGGGCTCCAGACGCTGCGCTATGGTGCAATGCTGATGAACCCATTTCGCTACGGCGCCTTCGCCTTCGCGCTCGCGAGCCACAAGCTCGCGCGCTGGCTCGTCTACCTGAGCATTCCGCTCGCGGTGATCGGACTCGCGTGGCTTTCGCTCACGTCGCGCGTCGCGCTCGCCCTCCTGATCGCGATGGTGCTCGGCATCGCGGCCGGGATCGCGGCGATGCGCTGGCCCGCGGCTCGTCGCGTGCCGCTGCCATTCGCCATCGCGGGCTTTGCGCTCGCGTCGACGCTTGGCGGACTGAGCGCATGGTTGTTGGCGCTGCGCAGCAAGCGGCTTCCGATGTGGGAGCCGACACGGCGGGCCGCCATTCCCGAGTAGTCGCGTCGGACGAGGCTGCCATCGGTCGCCCAACGGTACGGGATTCTCTGACGTATTCATGACATTCGCCATCGTCAGATCCGTGCTCGTCAGTACCCCACGCTGCCTATCACGCACGCTGCCGCGCTTCTCGACGTCTCTCCGAGGATTTCTCATCTCATGATTGCACACCGCCCAATCGCGCTCGCTGCCCTGGCGACATCGCTCGCGCTTTCCACGTTCTCCATTGATGCGCAGCAGCGCGCCACGCCTCTCGACTCGGCCACGCTCGCCTCTTTTCGCTGGCGCAGCATCGGGCCGGCGGACATGGGAGGGCGCATCGCGGACATCGTGGGAATCCCGAGTCCGTCGAAAACGTTCTACGTGGCAACGGTGGCGGGCGGCATCTGGAAGACGACGAATGCGGGAACGACCTTCCGTCCGCTGTTCGATGACCAGCGTGTCGTCTCTATGGGCGCGCTCGCGATCGCGCCGTCGGACACGAATCAGCTGTGGGCGGGCACCGGTGAGCAGAACTCGCGCAACTCGATCTCACCAGGCGGCGGCATCTACAAGAGTGGCGACGGCGGCAAGACGTGGAAGCTGATGGGGCTCGAGAAGACGCAGCAGATCGGGCGCATCGTAGTGCATCCCACCGATCCGAACATCGTCTATGTCGCGGCGCTCGGCCACGTATGGGATGCGAATCCCGAGCGCGGCTTGTACAAGACCATGGATGGTGGCAAGAGCTGGCAGCTCATCAAGTTCGTGAGCGACAAGGCGGGCTTCGTCGATGTCGCCATGGATCCGTCGAATCCCGACGTGCTCTACGCATCGAGCTACGAGCGCTCGCGAGGCCCGTATTTTCTGAAGAGTGGCGGCATCGGCAGCGCGCTGTGGAAGAGCGCCGATGCCGGGAAGACGTGGGCAAAGGTCGAAGGGGGCGGATTCCCGGAGACGCAGAAGGGGCGCATCAGCGTCGCGATCTCGCGCAGCAATCCGGGCACCGTCTACGCGCTCGTCGAGGCGGATTCCGTGCGTGGAGCGACGCACGCGCTTCGCGCGCCGTCGAGCGACTCGGCGGGCGAGAAGCCCAAAGCGGCGGTCAAGCAGCGGCTGTTGAGCGGCCTCTATCGCTCCGAGGACGCGGGGAAGACCTGGCAGTGGATGAACGACGTCGACGTGCGTCCGTTCTACTACTCGCAGGTGCGTGTCGATCCGAAGCTGCCGAACCGCGTGTACTGGTCGTCGACGCCGTTCAACTTCTCGGATGACGGCGGCAAGACCGTGCGGAACGGGACCGTCGGCATTCATGTCGATCACCACGCGATGTGGATCGATCCGCGCAACCCGAATCACCTGATCGTCGGCAACGACGGCGGCGTCGGCATCTCGTACGACCGGGCGCGCACGTGGCTGCGCGTCAACAACATTCCGCTCGGCCAGATCTACGTCGTCGGCTACGACGCGCGCGATCCGTTCTTCCTGTATGCCGGCTTGCAGGACAACGGCGTGTGGAGCGGACCGAGCGCCACCCGGCACCGCGTCGGCCCGCTCAACGACGACTGGATCCAGGTGGGCGGAGGCGACGGCCAGTTCGTGGCTGTCGATCCGAGCGACGCGCGCGCGGCTTACGTCGGCATGCAGGACGGCCGGCTGCTGCGGTTCGATTACGTGACGGGGGAATCGAAAGCGATCCGGCCTGTGGAGCCGGAGCGCGGTGCGGGCCCGGGCGGCGGGGCGGGCGGCGCCGGCGGCGGCCGGGGCGGCGGATCCGGCAGTGGCGACGCCAGGCCGGCCGGTCTCCCGCCCGTTCGCTTCAACTGGACGGCGCCAATCGTCGTCTCCCCGCACAATCCGCGCATCGTCTACCTGGCCGGCAACCGGATCTGGCGATCACTCGACGGCGGCGAGCGGTGGGCCCTCATCAGCCCCGATCTGACGAAGCAGATCGATCGCGAAAAGATCGCGATCATGGGCGTGACCGGCGACATGCTCGGGAAGAACGACGGCGTGACCGCGTACGGCACGATCACCGCGCTGGCCGAATCGCCGGTGCAGGCGGGACTGCTCCTGGCGGGCACCGACGATGGCAATGTGCAGCTGTCGAAGGATGCGGGCACGAGCTGGACGAACCTCGCGGCGAAGTTCCCGGCGCTGCCCGAGCGTTCGTGGGTGAGCGCCGCGTCCCTGTCGCCGTTCGACGCGAAGCGCATGCTCGAGGCGTTCGACGATCATCGCGCCGACGATGACAAGGCGTACATCTATCGCAGCGACGATGGTGGCGAGACGTGGCAGGCGAGCGCGCAGGGGATTTCCGAGAGCCCGGTGCGGGCGCTCAGGCAGGATCCTCGAAACCCCGATCTCATCTTTGCCGGAACCGAAAGCGGTCTCTGGTGCTCGTTCGACCGCGGCGGCACGTGGTCGCCGCTGAAGAACCAGCTGCCGGACGTGCCGGTTGCCGACATCCAGGTTCATCCTCGCACGCGCGAGCTGATGCTGGGCACGCACGGACGCGGCATCTACCTGATGAACATCGCGCCGCTCGAGGAGATGACGAAGGCGATTACGGCGGCGCCCGCGCACCTGTTCCCACCGCTGGCCGCGACGGTTTTCAATCATCTCGAGCACCGCGACTTCCTCGCGCAGGGCACCTACGTCGGGGCCAACCCGCCGCGGGGCGCGGTGCTCGACTACTATCTCGGCCGCCCCGCGCCCGAGGCGAAGATCGTCGTGGAGGATCGCGACGGCCGCGTCGTGCGCGAACTCAAGGGCGGCGGCCAGACCGGGCTCCATCGGCTTGTCTGGGATCTGCGCTTCACGCCGCCGCCGCAGGCGCCCCGTCCCGAACGGTCCACCGAGGGTGTGGATCCCGGCGACCCGCGGCCCGCGGAGAGCACGCTGGCACGGGTGCCCGGCGACTTCGGTGGTGGTGGCGATCCGACCGGCGGCGAGGCCGGCGCACCGCCCGATCCGGCGCAGGGGCCGATGGTGCTGCCGGGTGAGTACGTCGTGAAGCTCGTCGTCCCGGCGGCCACGACATCGCTCGTCGCGGCGACGGCGACCGAGACGCGCGTGACGCTGCTCGTGAATCGCGATCCGCGCGTCACCATCAGCGACGAGGACATGCGGGCGCGCCACCGGGCGTTGATGGATGTCTACCAGGCGCAGCTGGACGGTGTGCCAGCGGGCGTCGTCGCCAGCGACCTGAACACGCAGATGACGGCGGTCAGCAAGGCGATCGGGGAGATCAAGGACGTGAAGCCCGAAGTCAAGACCGCCGTGGCCGAGGCGGCGCGCAAGATCCGCGATGTGCAGAGCGGCGTCTCGCGCGCCATGAGCCGCCTCACGTCGGCCGGCCGCGACGTGGCCGCATCGACGTCGCTCCCCACCGAGGCGCAACGCCTGCAGATTGCCGATGCGCTCGAGCAACTGAGAGCGTCGCTGCCGCGGGTGAAGGATCTCCAGTCGATTGTCGTGCCGGCGTTCAACAAGGCGCTGGACGACCTGGGTGTCGCGGCCGGCGTGCCGCGGCTGAAGCCGCCGAAGTGACGTCCCCGCGACGCGCTATTTCGTGCCCGCCGGGTGCGCCAGTCCCGGGTTGTACATCGAGGCGTACGACAGGTACTGGTGCACGGCGTCGCGCGGGTAACCGACGTTCAC
>PLMM01000246.1 GCA_003142495.1 Gemmatimonadota bacterium
GTAGGGCGAATCCAGGTTGGAGCACCCGATCGCAAGCACGAGCGCGACGGTTCCTGCGAGCAGACCGATTCCGCGGCGTCGTTGCGTTTCCAGTTGTTTGCGCATAGGTATTAAAACTCCGCGTTGACGCCGAACCAAAAGGTCCGGCTAGCAGGGAATGCGAACAGCTCGAAGTTGCGCGCAATTGGTTGATTGCCGAAGTGGCTGACTTCCGGATCCGTTCCATCGTATTTCGTAAAGGTCAGCAGGTTGCGGCCGCTCAACGTCAGGGCCAGCGCCGAAATGCCACGCAGCTTCTCGTGTACCCAGCCGATCGGCACGTCGTAGCTCAAGTTGACCTCGCGCAGCTTCAGGTACGACGCGTCTTCGACATACGTCCCCGTGTGTCCGGGAAACTGCGAGAGCCGATACGCGCCCTTCGTGGTCTCGACGCCGTCGACCGTGATCGGATCCGCCCAGTCCGGACTCGTGCCGGCCTGATCGTACGTCAGCTTCGTCACGTTGATGTTATCGCCGCCGACTTTCCAGTTCCACAGGAAGCCGAGGTGCACGCGCTGGTAGCGCACGGTGTTCTGTAGCGACATGATGACCTTCGGATTGAAATCCCCGACTTGTCCCAGCACGATGCTGCCATCGGGGTTCGTCAGGTTGCCGACGATCTGCGTGGCAGACTTCCCCTGCTCGATCTTGTTCGTGCCGAGGTTCGTGCCGAATCCGAGACCGACGAACGCCGGAACCGGGAGGCTCGTGACGAGGCTCGCGTCGTGATACGCCGACGCGGTGAACGACCAATCGAGATTCTTGCTGGTGTACGGGGCCACTGTGATGCTCCCTTCCACACCGCGATCGCGAAGCGTACCGCCGTTGAAGAACTGGCTCAGATATCCGCTCGACGGAGCGAGCGTGCGCTGCAGCAGCAGATCGCTGATCGTTTTCTGGTAGACCGTGAACTCCAGCGTCGCCTTGCTCTTGAAGAGCCGCGCGTCGAAGCCCAGCTCAATCTCCTTCTGGCGCTCCGGCCGCAGATCCGGCGCGGACGTGCTCAGCCCCGGCGAAATTCCCGGTAGCGATTGGATGTTCAACGCGGTCAGCGTGGTGAACTTCTGCCCGTAGAGCGGCCGGTTTCCCGATTCGCCGTACGCTGCCCGCAACTTCAGCTCATCGACTACGCCCGCGACCAGCGGAAAGCGATACGAAGCGGCCGCCTTCGGAAACCAGTAAAGCTTCTTGGTATCCGAGTTCGCGCTGCTCTGGTCACCGCGCACGCCGAGGGTCAGGAGCAGCCGGTCGTCGAGCGTCAGCACCTCTTCCTGCCCGAACACACCAACGTCCTTGATGTTCTCGATGTCCTCGGCCACCTGCACCGCCGTGCCCGTTCCGATGTTCGGTAGACCGCCGATCAAGTTCTGCGATAGCGTGCGGCCCGTGTTCAGCGCGAACGATTCATACTGGCCGCCGATCGTCGTGGTCGCACCGAACGACTTGCTCGAGGGCGTGTAGTTGTGCACGGCGTACACACCGATGTTGCCGTTGAGATTGTCGCTCTTCGACAGTGCCGCGAAGCCGGGGAGTGCGCTCGACGCCTCGAACTGCAGCGTCGGCGGCGCGAAGACCTTGTTCGTCTGGTGGAACGCGTCGACACCGCCGGTGCCGATGAACTTGAGCGACTGCGTCGCCGTCTCGAAGGCGCTCAGTGTAGCCGTGATCGACGAGACATCGCGCCACACCTCTTCATCGTTTTGCATCAGATCCGCCGTCTGCAGCGGATTGCTCGGCGCGAACGGGTTGTTCGGATAGACGCCGTTGACCGGGGAGAGGTCGAAGAAGTTCGGCGTGAACGGAAGCACCGCGTAGAACACGGCGCCCGCGTTGTCGTTGTTGCTCAGACCGCGCCCCGACTCCGAGCGAATCAGCTGCGTGCCGAGTTGCACCTTCAGCCGTGACCCGACATCGTGATCGAGGTTCAGTCGAATGCCGGCCTTGTTGTAGAACGTGTTGTTGATGATGCCGGGCTCGCGGTTCACGTAGCCCGACACGTAGTACTGCGTACCTTCCGTTCCGCCGCTTGCACTGAGCGTGGTCTGGCTTGAGAGAGGGTTGTGTCCGACGAGCGCGTCTTCGTTGTTATAGGTCTTTCCCGCCACGAAGTACTGCGCCGCGACCGGCCCGAAAGTGGCGACCGCCTCGTCGACGTTGGCGAAGGTGCGCGTGCCGAGCTCGCGGGTGACGCCAGTGACGCCGACGTTCTGCGCCACGGTATAGTGCGCCTTCCCCGCCTTTCCGCGCTTGGTCGTGATCACGACCACGCCGTTCGACGCCTTCGATCCGTACACTGCTGCAGCCGAGGCACCTTTGAGCACCTCGATCGTCTCGATGTCCGACGGATCCAGATCGGCGATACGATTGGTGGCGTTGTCCTCGTTGCCGGCGACTCCCTGCCTCGGCGAGGCAAGCGTGAGGAGATTCGTGGCAGGCTCGATCGCCGCGTCGCTCACGATCACACCATCGACGACGTAGAGCGGTGTCGCGGAGCCGATGACGGAGGTGATGCCGCGAAGACGAATCTGCATACCGCCGCCGGGCGCGCCGGTATTCGACGAGATCTCGGCGCCGACCACTTTGCCCTGTAGCGCCATGTCGAGACTTTGCGCCGGCGCCTGCACGAGCTGGTCGGCGTTGACGGTCGCAACGGCGTTCGCGGCGTTGCGACGTGCAACGCTCGTCGCCTGGCTCGTCACGACCACTTCCTCGAGATGCAGCACGTCGCGCGTGAGTGCGACCTCGAGCGTGATCTGGTCGGGCGTGAGGTGCATGTCGCGAACGAGGAATCCAATCAAGCGCACGCGCACGATCGTCGTGGCATCCGGCAGCTCGAGCCTGAACGTGCCATCATCCTTCGAGTGCGTTCCGACGATCGTTCCGGGCACCGTCACCTCGACAGAGGCGATCGGCTGACCGGTGGCCTGATCGGTGACGCGTCCGGTGAGAGTTCTTCCCTGCGCTGCCGCAGAAGCAGCGAGGACGACAACTGGAACGAGGGCTCGGGCTAGAAACCATAGTGCCCCCAAACGCAAGCGATGTGTCACACTTTCCCCCACAGTGCCAGGGTGCTGAACGAGCAAGGACGGGAATTGGGACGGCACTACGGACAGCGCGCGCTACTCTCTGGCGAACTCGGCGTGGGGCGAAGGGCAGGTAATGCGATGCGGCGGCATTCGACACGCTCTACATCAGAAGCGGGACGCTTCTTTCGAATCGCCCCATCTCTCGCAGCCAAAAGTCATTCGCATCATCCCGTGCAAGGGCGACCGGCAGACAACGGTTTACAACTCAATATTTCGCGCTTACTTTACTTCTACATATCTCATTTGTCAAGCGTTTTAATTCGCTCGTCGAACTCTACCGGAAATGCCACATGAAGACCGCGGCTACAACTGCCAGGCGACGGGGATCGCGCACATCATTTGGACGGGGAATCGGCTCGATTTCGGCGGCGATTGCACTCGCGCTGTTCGCGCCCGCGATCACAGCGCAGACGCTTTCCCCCGACGTTCGCGCCTTCGTTCGCGTCGACACGTCGATCTTCGCGCTCACGCACGTACGCGTGATCGATGGCACCGGCGCCGCGGCTCGCGATGACGCCACGATCATCGTCGTGCGAGGGAAGGTCGATAAGATCGGCGGCGCCGGAACGGCGATTCCAGCCAGCGCGCAGATCCTCGATCTGCGTGGCTACAGCGTCATCCCCGGCCTCGTCGGGATGCACGATCATCTCTTCTACACGTCAACGCTCGATCGCGACAGCGAGGGCAAGCTCGCGCCGCCGGGCCAGCTGCTCGAGGAGCAGGCGTTCTCCTTCCCGCGTCTCTATCTCGCCTCGGGCGTCACGTCGATTCGCACGACGGGAAGCATCGAGACGTACACCGACCTCAATCTCAAGAATCAGATCGACAACGGCCGTATCCCCGGACCCAAGATGTACGTGACCGGCCCGTATCTCGAGGGCAAGGGCGCGCAGGGTCCGCAGATGCACGAGCTCACAGGCCCCGACGACGCACGCGCGCTCGTGTCGTACTGGGCGGATCAGGGCGCGACGTCATTCAAGGCGTACAAGAACATCACGCGCGCGGAGCTCGGCGCGGCGATCGCCGAAGCGCACAAGCGCGGGCTCAAGGTCACTGGGCATCTCTGCTCGATCACGTATCCTGAAGCGATCGCGCTCGGCATCGACAATCTCGAGCACGGCCCGATCGGCACCGACGCGGAGTTCGTTCCCGGAAAGCAGACGGATGTGTGCCCGGGCGCGGCCGCGATGTTCGCGAGCTGGGAGCAGCCCCCGATCGCGAGCGCGTCCGTGCGGGCGCTCATCCGCAATCTCGTCGACCATCACGTCGCGATCACGTCGACGCTTGCGGTTTACGAGCTCCTCGTTCCGGGGCGGCCGCCGCTGCAGAAGCGCGTGCTCGATGCGATGACGGCCGAGTCGAAGGTGAGCTACCTGACGCAGCGCGCGTATCCGAATCCGGCGTACAAGGGGCGCGACGTGCGATACGACTCGCTGATGGCGAAAGAGATGGCGTTCGAGAAGGCGTTCGTCGATGCGGGCGGGCTCTTGATCGCGGGCCCCGATCCAACAGGCACGGGGATCGTGCTCGCGGGCTTCGGCGACCAGCGCGACGTCGAGCTACTCGTGGAAGGTGGATTCACTCCCGTCGCAGCCATTCAGATTGCGACGGCGAACGGCGCGAAGTTTCTTGGAGAGTCCGAGCACTTCGGAACGATCACTCCGGGAAAGCAGGCGGACCTCGTGGTGATCAAGGGCGATCCGTCGACGCACATTGCGGACATCGAGAACGTCGAGATCGTGTTCAAGGACGGCATCGGCTACGACTCGGCGAAGCTCATTCAGTCCGTGCGCGGGCTGGTCGGACTTCGCTAGCTCCTCGCGCTGCTCACACACTCACAAGGGGATCGCATCATGGACGACGGTATTCTCGCTCGGCTCGCGGGCGCGCTGATTTCTGGAGAGATTCGCGTCATCGATTTGAGTCAGCCGCTCGACGACGGAACAGCCGTGATCCAGCTCCCGCCGGAGTTCGGCAAGTCGAAGCCGTTTCTGCTCGAGGAGATCTCGAAGTACGACAGTCGCGGGCCCGCGTGGTACTGGAATAATATTTCGTGCGGCGAGCACACCGGCACGCACTTCGATGCACCGATCCACTGGGTAACGGGAAAGGACTATCCCGAGAACGCCACGGACACGATCCCCGTGCAGAAATTTCTGGCGCCGGCGTGTGTGGTGGACGTGTCGCAGGAAGCCTCGGCGAGCTCCGACTTTCTGCTCACGCGCGAGCACATCGAGCGATGGGAGAAGAAGCATGGACGCATCGAGGCGGGGTCGTGGGTGCTGATGCGGACCGACTGGTCGAAGCGGAAGAGCGCGGAGGCGTTTCTCAACATCAAGGTCGACGGCTCACACGTGCCGGGCCCGCATCCGGAGCTCGTGCCATTTCTCGCCAAAGAGCGGCAGGTGATCGGCTGGGGGTCGGAGGGTGTGGGAACGGATGCCGGCCAGGCCTTTCTCTTCGATCCTCCCTTTCCGTGCCATACGATCATGCACGGCAACAACCGTTTCGGATTGGCGAGCCTGATGAATCTCGATCAGCTGCCGGCCAAGGGGGCGCTCCTGATCACTCCTCCGCTCAAGATCGTGAATGGGTCCGGGAGCCCCTGCCGAGTGCTGGCCCTCGTGTCACATTAGGGGGCGGTTTGGATGGCTGATAGTGACGGAAAAGTGTCCTAAAATGCCATTGACGTACGAAATATTTAGACTTAAACTTGGTCGCATTCGAATTAGCTAGCCCTTGAGGGCTATAACGAGGCCGCTATGGCAGAGCG
>PLMM01000069.1 GCA_003142495.1 Gemmatimonadota bacterium
GCGACGCGGCGAAGAAGGATGCGCAGACGATCGTGACGACGTGCGGCGGCGGGCCGAGTTGAGACTGCTATAGTATAGGCCACAGGTCGCGCGTGACGTCGAGCGAGAACGTCCACGAGCCGCGACGAAGCCCGCGCGCGACGTCGACGCGCACGATGTCGAAGAGCATCAGCGCCCCGATGCCCACCGACGGATACCACCCCGCCGGCAATTGCGAAAAGGCCGGAGCACCGGCGGTGTAGAGCACCGTCGCGAACGGCGCGAGCGTAGCACTCGCGGGCGCGTGACCGTATGGCCCAAGCGACAATCCGAAGAAGGGCACGCGTGTGCGCCACTCGATGCGCGCCGTGCCTCCTTCGCGCCCCGCGAAGTGATGATAGTCGTAGCCGGGCCCGCTCACGGGGCCGCCGAGGTAGACAAGCTCCTGCGCCGGTGCATCGCTCGGTGCAACGAGTCCCGCCGCGGTGGTCTCGAGCACGAGCCGGCCCTCGCCCAGCGCGCGCTCGCCGTGCGCGGTGAGCATCGCGCGCGCGAACTGCGAGTTCTCGTTCGCTTCATCGTGGAGCGGCTGCGTGAATCCTCCGCGGAGCTGCCCCGAGAACCGCGTCTCGAATCCCGCGAGCGTTACCGACTGCGGGCGGCTGAAGCCGAGCGTCAGTCGCTCCTCGTGGAGCGGTCGCGCAGGAATGGTCGGCTCGAAGCTCCCCCACGCCGGCCTCGCGTGGATGCTCAGCGAGTCCTGCCGCTCGTACGCGCCCTCCACGCGCCACCGAAGCCCGGCGTGCGTCCCCAGCTCCGTCGCGATGCCCGCGCCGCGTATATCGTATAGGTCCGTCGCGTCGCTTCCGAACTCCTGCGCGGCGATGCTGTTCACTGCCGTCGACCGCTCGGAGACATCGCCGACGTCGCGATAGTCGCGCGCGGCAAAGAGCTCGATCCCCGTGCCGTCGCCGTGGCGCAGCGCAACGCCGAGACGCCCCTTCGGCTCGCGGTCGGAGAATCCGTAGCGCGCGCGCAGCGTCGTCACGATCCCCGCGCCCGCGCGAAGGCTCGCGCCGGCGCCGAGCGCGAGCCCCTCGACGCGATTCACACGCACGAAGTCCGACGCCTTTCTCGCGGACAGCGACGCGCCCTCGGCGCGCGATAGCGACTGCTGCTGCACGAGCGCGCGCGCTTCCTCCTGCACTTTGCGCACGTCGTCGTCGCTTGCGGCACGGACATCCACCGGGAGCGAATCGAGAATGCGGCCGTGCCACGTGTGAAGCGCGAGCTCGCGCGGAGATGCGGTGGCGATCTCCGGACCGGAGAAGATCGACGGCGAGATTCCGTGATTCGTCTCGTAGTCCGAGATCTCCCAGCGGCCGCGGATGATCCCGCGCGCAGGAAAGTCGAACCACTTCCCCGTGCGGCGAATCTCGACCTCCTGATGCAGCGGTAGCCAGAAGCGCCCCTGGACGAGCGCATTCTCGAGCACGATCGAGATGTCCTCGAGCTCCTTGTCGAGGTACGCCGGGCGAGTGAAGGTGAACGCCATGCGCACGACATCGCCGGTAGCGCGATCGATGTAGAGCGCGCCCACGAGCCGAGGTTGCTCCGGATCCTTCGGGCGGACGCGCAGCTCGTACACCTGCACCGCTCGATCCGGGAGACGGATACTCAGCGAGTCCGCGATCGCGAAGTCGTAGTCGCCGATCCCGTCGGCCGAGAGCGGGTGCGGCACATCGTGCACCTCGTCGCCGTCGCCAAGGCGGATGATGCTCGGAAAGTTGTTCTGAACGATGCCGAGGTGATCCTGGTGGTACGCAATGTTGGTGGGGAGCGCGAGCGTATCACGCCGGCCGATGATGCGCTGCTTGCTGAGGTTGGGCGCTCGCCAGTACACTTCCAGCGCGAGCTCATCGGAGCGAACGACCTTGGGCGGATCGGGGAAGTTCTCACCGACCTGCGCGAGAAAGGTGAGGTAGCCGTGCGCGGTCGCGTGGTAGTCGCGCAGCGCGGTGTCGGCCAGCTGCTGCGCGCGACGATCGGTCGCACGCTCCACCAACTCTCTCGCGCGCGCGTCGTTCCATGCCTGCGCACGCACCGGCTGCGCGAGCGCGCAGCACAACGCGACCCAACACGCGGCCCGAATTGCCGCGAGGACTCTGCTCATGATTGGAAAATGTCATCGTACGTGCGGAGTGCGGCAAGCGACATGACGACGTTCGATCGCTTCAAGTCGCTCGCCGCGCGCGGCGGTCTCGTGCCGGTATGGCGCGATTGTCTGCTCGATGGCGAGACGCCGGTGTCCGCCTTTGCCAAGCTGCGTCGCGGGCCGTTTGCGTTTCTTCTCGAGTCCGCGCCTGCCGGTGGCGAGACGTGGGCGCGCTACACCTTCATGGGCACGGAGCCGCGCGGCGCGTGGCGCCTCACGGATGGCGTCGCCGAGGACTGGACGCCGGAGAAAGGGTGGCATGGCGCGCGCACGCCCGCGGATCCGCTCGCGGACCTGCAGCGCCTCGTCGCGCTGCACGAGCCCGTCGATGTGCCGGAGCTCGGCGCCTTCTGGAGCGGCGTGGTGGGCTTCTTCTCGTACGACATCGCGCGCCATATCGAGCGGCTGCCGAACGCGCCGCCGCGCGCGATCGCCGCGCCGGATGCGTTGTTCGTGTTCACGCACGCGCTCGTGATCATCGACGCGCTCCGTTCGCAGGCGCGCGTCGTCGTCGGCGTGCCGGTGGGGGCGGGCGCGAGCGACGCCGAGCTCCATCGCGCGCACGGCGACGCGCTGCGCGACATCGATGCGACGATCGCGCGACTCCGCACGCCGGGGAGCCTCGCTCCGCTCGATCTCGATCGCTCGGCGCCGCCAGCCACGGGCACCTTCAAGTACTCGCGCGCGAAGTTCGAAGCGGATGTCGAGCGCATCCGCGAATACATCTTCGCCGGCGACTGCTTCCAGGCGCTGCTCGCGCGCCGCATCGAGGTGCCGCTCGACTTCGAGCCCGCCGCGCTCTATCGCGCGCTGCGTGCACTGAATCCGTCGCCGTACATGTACCACCTCGTGCTCGACGGCCTCGAGCTCGTCGGCAGCTCACCCGAGCTGCTCGTGCGCGTGCTCGGCGGGCGCGTTACGGTGCGCCCGATCGCGGGCACGCGTCCGCGCGGGCTCACTCCCGAAGATGATGAGCGCCTCGCGGCCGAGCTGCTCGTCGACGAGAAGGAGCGCGCCGAGCACGTGATGCTCGTCGACCTCGGTCGCAACGATGTGGGGCGGATAGCGAAGTACGGAACGGTCGAGGTCACCGATCTCATGGTGGTCGAGCGCTACAGCCATGTGTTTCATATCGTGAGCCAGGTGGAGGGGCAGCTGCAGAACGACGCCTCGGCCATCGACGTCTTCCGCGCGACGTTCCCCGCGGGCACGATGACGGGCGCGCCGAAGGTGCGCGCGATGCAGATCATCGACGAGCTCGAGCCCGAACGCCGCGGGCCGTACGCCGGCGCGATCGGCTATATAGCGGCGGGCGATCGGCGCATGGACCTCGCGATCACCATCCGCACCTGCGTGATCGCAAACGGCGTCGCGTCGATCCAGGCGGGGGCCGGAATCGTGGCGGACTCGATCCCCGCGAACGAGTGGGAAGAGACGGAGAACAAGGCGCGCTCGATGCTCACGGCGATCGGGCAGGTGCGAAAGCGCTCGTAGCACGCTCGTCCCCCTCGCCGGGTGGCCCGGCGGCCCCGCATATTGCTGGCATGCCCTTTCGGATCGTCTCCACCAGCGGTGCGCAGTCATTCGAGCTGCAGGAAGGCTCGACGCTGTTGGTGGGGCGCGCGGCGTCGAGCGACATCCCGATCTTCGATCCGACAATCTCGCGCCGCCACGCCAAGCTCAGCTCCACTTCGGCAGGCGTCGAGGTTTCCGATCTCGGCTCGAGTAACGGCACCTTCGTCAACGGCGCGCGCGTCGACAACGCGACAGTGGTGGTGGGCGATGAGCTCACATTCGGGAAGGTGCCCTTTCGCGTGATCGTGCAGGAGGCTGCTCCGCGGCCGCAGGACGAGCGCACCCGCGCTGTTACGCCGCCCACAGGCGCCACCGTTCTCAAGCAGCGCGCGTACGACAGCCCGGACGGTCTGCTCTCCTCCGTGTTCCGCGCGGCGAATCTCGCCGAAGCGAAGGACGATCGATCCGGACTCGATGGCGCGGCGCGCACCGAGAAGAAGCTCGCGCTCCTGCTCGAGGTGTCGAAGGGGCTCTCGCGCGCGGTGGACGTCAACGCGCTGCTCGACAAGATTACGGAGCTCGTCTTCCAGATTCTCGACGTCGATCGCGTCGCGATCGAGCTCGTCGATGCCGATGGCGGCCGCGTGCCGACGATCTCGCGCGATCGCCAGGGCGTGATCACGGGGAAGGCGATTCCGCAATCGATCGCCCGAATGGTCGTCGACGAGAAGGTCGCGGTGCTCTCCGACAACGCGCCGCAGGATCAGCGCTTCGGCGGTCAGTCGATCCTGATGCAGAGCGTGCGCTCGGCGATGTGCGCGCCGTTGATCGGCACCGAAGACGTCGTGCAGGGCGTGCTGTACGTCGACAACATCACGACGACGCATCGCTTCAACGAGGAAGATCTCGAATTTCTCACGGCGTTCTCGAACATCGCTGCGGTCGCGCTCGAGAACAGCAAGTTCGCCGAGCGCATCAGGCACGAGACGATGGTGCGCGGCAACTTCGAACGATTTTTCGCGCCGAGGCTCGCGGCGCAGATCGCGGGCTCCGCGCACAAGCTCAAGCTGGGCGGCGACAAGAGCACGGTCGCGGTGTTGTTCAGCGACATCCGCGGCTTCACCGCGCTCTCGGAGACGATGAGGCCGGACGAGGTCGCGCGGCTGCTGAGCGAGTACTTCACAGTGATGGTCGAGATCGTGTTCAGGCACGGCGGCACGCTCGACAAGTTCATCGGCGACGCGGTCATGGCGCAGTGGGGCGCGCCGATCGGCGCGGCCGACGATGCGGATCGCGCGATGGACGCGGCGCTCGACATGATGCACGAGCTCGAGACGCTCAACGAGCAGTGGGCGAGCGAGGGGCGCCCGCGATTGCAGATCGGGATCGGCTTGAGCTTCGGCGAGAGCTTCGCCGGCTACATCGGATCGGAGCGCCGCCTCGAGTACACCGTCATCGGCGACGTCGTGAACATCGCGAGCCGCCTCTGCTCGGAGGCCGGCGGAGGAGAGATCCTCGTAACGGATGCCGTGCGCGCCGCGCTCGCCGAGGCGCCGCCGATGCACGAGCGCGGCACGATGGAGCTCAAGGGCAAGAGCCTAGCGATTCCGGTGTTTAGTGTGAGTACGTGACGGCGATGGCGGTACCCGCCGGCTACGTCGCGCTGACGGGGCATGGAGTCGAAGGCGCTGCGCTCACCGCACTCGAAGCTCCGCTGCGCGAGGCGCTCGCGGACGGAACCTTCTACTCCTTCGCCGAGCATCACGCGGAGGCGCGGCCGTTGACCGGTCGCGGCATCGCCTACGCCGTTCCGCTCGCCACGGGCGATCGCGTCGTGGTGAGACGCTCGCGCCACGGCGGGCTGCTCGGCGCCATTCGGGACGATAGATTTCTCGGCGCAACGCGCGCGCCTCGAGAGCTCGAGCTGTCGATCACGCTGCGGCGACTCGGCGTTCCGACACCGGAGATCGTGGCGTACGCGACGTACCCCGCGGGCGCGATGTTCCGGCGCGCCGACGTCGTCACGCGCGAGGTGCCGAGGAGTCGCGATCTCGCCGCGGCGCTCGGCGCGCTCTCCCGCAGCGACTCGAAGCATTCGCTCATCGCTGCCACGGGGAAGCTGCTCGCGTCGCTGAGTATCGCCGGCGCGCGCCATCCCGATCTCAACATCAAGAATATTCTCATCGCCGACAACGGCTTCGGCGGCATCGAGGCGTATGCACTCGACGTCGATCGCGTGTGGCTCGACACGCCGGGCAGGCAGAGCGTACTCGCGGCGAATTTGCGCCGGCTCTCGCGATCCGCGGTGAAGTGGCGGCGAATCCAGGGGCTGCCGATCGAGGAGGCAGACCTGCTCGCGATCGAGAGCAGTGCGCTGGAGCTGATCGAACTCTCGCGATGACCGACGGCAACGTGGAGCGCCGCATCTGCATCGTGATGATGAGCGCCATTGGCGACGCCGTTCATGTGCTCCCCGTGGTCGCGGCGCTCAAGCGCGACGATCCCACCGCGAAGATCACGTGGATATTGCAGCCGGGCCCGGCGTCGCTCGTGCGCGGGCATCCGGACGTCGACGAGATACTTCTCGTCGACAAGGCGCGCGGCTGGAGTGGGATGCTCGATCTCCGCAGGGAACTATCGAAGCGCGACTTCGATCTCGTCATCGATCTGCAGGTCTACATCAAGGCGGGGCTCGTCACGTCCTTCGTGCGCGCGCCGGTGAAGCTCGGCTTCGACAGAGCCCGCGCGCGCGATCTCAACTGGCTCTTCACGAATCGGCAGATTCCGCCACACGCGCCGCAACACGTGCAGGATCAGTATCTCGAGTTTCTAGCTGCGCTCGAGGTGCCCGCCGAGCCGCTCGAGTGGAAGCTTGGGCCCTGGCCGGAGGAGAGCGCGTGGCGCGAGGAGCTGGTTGCCACACTTCCGCGCCCTTTTGCGACGCTGGTGATCGGCGCGACGCATTCGGAGAAGGAGTGGATCGCCGAGCGATGGGCCGAGGTGGCGGGCGCGCTGCGCAGCGACTTCGGCCTCGAGCCGGTGCTCGCCGGCGGGCGCTCGCCGCGCGAGCTCGAGACGGCGCGCCTGATCGAGGCCGCCGGCGCGCGCACGCACAGCACGCTCGGCGTTCCGCTTCGCCAGCTCGTGTCGATTCTCGCCGCCTCCGAGCTCGTGATCTCGCTCGATACGGCACCGCTGCACATGTCGGTGGCGCTCGACCGCCCGGTGATCAGCCTGATGGGCTACAACAACCCGAAGCGCGTCGGTCCGTACAAGCGCTTTCACGATCTCATCGTCGACGCGTACGGCGATGCGGGGGAAGACTATCCGATCTCGCTCGCGCACCGGCTCGGTCGCATGCCGCACATCACGGCGCGCGACGTGCTCGAGAAGGTCGAGCGGTGGCGCGCCCTCTACCGCTCGCGAGCCGCCAGCACGCGCTCGTAGACCGCGAGCGTGCGCTCGACGGTGTTGTCGATCGAGAAGAGCGGCGCTCGGCGAATGCCGTTCGCGCCCATCTTCTGCGCAAGATCGCGGTCGGTAACGAGCCGCACGATCGCGGCGCCGAGCGCTTCGGCATCGCCCACAGGTACGAGCAGTCCCGTTTCGTTGTTGACTACGGCCTCGGGTATTCCACCAGCAGCCGTCGCCGCGACCGGCTTCCCGAAGGACATCGCGTCGATCACGACGCCGCCTATTCCATCGTCGCTCGAGCTCAGCGCAACGACGTCCGCCACCGACATGAGCGAGTCGGCGTCGGTGCGATAGCCAGCGAGATGCACGCTGTCGCAGAGGCTGAGCAGCGAGATCTCGAGCTCGACCTCCGAGCGCAGCTCGCCATCGCCGACCACGAGCCCCTGAATGTCGGGCACGCTCCGACGTGCGACATCCATCGCGCGAACGAAGGTCACCGGATCCTTGTGCCCGACCAGCGCCGCGACCATCACCACGAGCGGTGCGCCGGCATGCACGCCGAACTTCGTCAGCGTCTGCGCGCTCGCGGGCAGGATGACGCGCGTGAGGTCGACGCCGCTGTAGGCGACGGTGATCCGCGCCGATTCGATCCCGCTCTTCACCAGCGAATCGGCCGTCGCCTGGCACACGGCGATCATCGCATCGGCGCGCGAGTACTTCCACAACGATGCCGGATTCCGCTTGAGCGGAAAGCTCACGCGACGGGTGAGCACCATGCGCGCGCGCGTCCCGAGAGTCGCGATCGCCGCGAGCGCGACCGCATGCCCCGTGTGCGCGTGCACGATGTCCGCTTTCTCGCGCATGATCGCCCGGCGCAGCGAGAGCGCCGCGAAGAGATCCATCTCGCCGAGTGGCGAGAGCGCGATCGTCGGAATTCCCGCGGCGATCGCCTTCTCGGCGAGCGGCTCTCCGGGACGCACGGCGAGCACCGAGCGATGCCCGAGGCGCGCTAGGCGCTCCGCGAGCCAGAACGCCTGGCGCTCGCCGCCGCGCCACCCGCGCTCGGTGTCGACGTGCACGACGCGCAGCGCGCGAGGGCTCATCTCTCCACAGCGCGCGAATACGTGTCAGCGATCGCGCGCAGATCCTGGGCGACTCGCTGCCAGCTGTACTTTTCTTCGGCGATGCGCCTTCCAGCGGCGCCAAATTGCGCCGCGAGCTCGGGCGAGCGCAATATTCGCTGAATTGCCTCGGCAATGGATGCAGGATCGTACGGATTTGCTAGCAACCCGGTGACTCCGTCGACGACGGCTTCCGGCATCCCCCCTTCCCGTCCCGCTACCACCGGCAACGACGTCGCCGCGGCCTCGATGAGCGAAATACCGAAGCCTTCCACGTGTCCGACGGCGACTCGGGACGCACCAACGTACAGTTCCGCCACATTGTACAGAGAAGGAAGATCCGCATCGGTGACATGACCAAGAAATCGTACAACGTCGTCCAGCCCGAGTTGAGTCGCGAGCGCGCGCAGAGTGGCTTCATGCTCACCAGTGCCGGCAATCGCGTATCGCAAGTCTGGCTCGCGCTCGCGCAAGAGCAGTAGTGCTCGCATCGCGTGATCCTGACCTTTGTGTTCGACGAGACGGCCAACGGTGAGCATCCAGCGCCCCTCCGTAAGTCCGTACTTCTTGCGAACGAAGGCTGTATCCATCCCGGCACGGAATCGGTCGAGATCGGCGCCCAGAGGCACAGCGTGGACACGATCGGCTCGCTCGGGAATGCCAAGCTCTCCGAGCAGATCTATCGTCATCCTGCGAGTCCACTCGCTGTTCGTGACGAGGACGGCGGCCGAACCGAGCAGTGTTCGAGCAATCATGCGCTTGGCCAACCCGCGCCCTCGCGATCGCATTAGCAGTAATTCAGTTCCGTGCAGGAAGACCCCGTAAGGCACGCCAAGCCGAAGGCGCAGACTGAGGGCGACGTACGACGCCGGTTTCAGATTTCCGCACCAGGCGAAGGATACCTGATGGATCTTGGTGAGAGCAGCGGCACGTCGTGACCATGCGATCAACCCCGGGAAATTTCTAAGTCTTTCCCGTGCAATCGGTATTCGATCCAGTCGAATCGACTGCCTAGCGTCACTTTCTTCGTCGCCTGGCTCCCTTCCGAGCGAGACCAACATCGCGTCGCCACCGTAGTGAATGGCCAACTGGGACATCCAACTCGCGATGCCGTCGTACTGCGGAGGAAAATTTGAGGTCAGAAGCAGATGTGTGGTCATTGAGTTGCTGCGCGCTCGGCAAGCAATTCCCGATAGATGTTCATCGTTCGATCTACCGTGCGCTCGATCGCAAACATTGGTGCGCGAGCATGCGCGCCCGCGGAGAGAGTCTTCGAGAGCTCGGTGTTTTGCAGTACTTCGGCGATGGCGAGTCCGAGGGCCTCGGCGTCCCCTATCGGCACAAGCAGTCCGGATCGTTCATGTTCGATCACCTCTGGAACGCCGCCTACCGCGGTCGCGACGATCGGCTTTCCGAGCACCAGCGCATCGAGCAACACGCCTGGAGTTCCCTCCAGGCTTCGACTGCACAACACGACCACGCTTGGCGCTGACTCGAGCGACTCGGGATCGGTTCGGAAGCCAGTGAGGTGTACGATACCCTCGAGCCCGAGCGATTGAATTTGCGCGGCAAGCGTGACTCGCAGTGGTCCGTCACCCACGAGAAGTGCGTGCAGATTCGGAACCTCACGGCGGGCGACAAGCATCGCTCGCACGAAGGTGGCCGGATCCTTCGCCGCACTGAGCGATGCGACCATTACCGCCAGCGGCACGCCAGCCGGCACGCCGAATGATTCGAGAAGCTGGGTGGTTGCAGGGAGCGCCGCCGGCATGAGCGGCACGCC
>PLMM01000205.1:0-698 GCA_003142495.1 Gemmatimonadota bacterium
CAGCTCACAGACGTGCAAACCGTGTCCGTGGCGCCGAGGACGTTCGTGGAGGTCGATGGGGAGCGCCTTCCCGTGCACGGCTATCCCGTGTTCACGCCGGACGACGCGGCGCAGGCGGCCGCCGCCACCGGAGCGATTGGAGTGTCGCTCTTCGAGAAAGCCGCGGTCATGGTCGACTATCCGCACAACGGGAAGCGGCGAGCGACGTCGGTCTCCGGCGTGCTCTCGCGCGCGGACGAATTTCATCGCATGANNGCTTACCGAGGGGCGCTTCTTCACCGATGTCGAGGCGGAGCGCGGGCTGGCCGTCGTCATCCTGAGTCAGAAGCTCGCGCGCGAGCTCGTGATGGGCGCGGATCCGAGACGGTTGATCAACCAGGCGGTGCGTGTGAATGGGGTCGCGATGGATGTCATCGGCGTGCTCGAGGCGTACGCCGGGGAGGCGGGCTACGATGCATACGTCCCATTCCAGACCGGGCGAAAGATCTTTCCCGCAGCCGACCCGCCGCGTCCGTCGACGATCCTGCTGCGCGCGTCGTCGGTGGAGGGCGTCGACCAGCTCAAGGCGGCGGCCGAGGACTGGGCGGCGCGGCACTACGGGCGGCTGGAAAAGGTCGACATCCACACGCAGAAGGCGCGCGTCGAGCAGGCGGAGCAGGGAATTCTCATCTTCAAGATCTTCATGGCCGCGCTCACAG
>PLMM01000205.1:740-20558 GCA_003142495.1 Gemmatimonadota bacterium
ACGCGCGAGATCGGCGTGCGCAAGGCGATTGGTGCGCAGCGCCGGGATGTGCTGCTGCAGTTCCTCACGGAGTCCGTCGCGATCTCCGGTGCCGGAAGCGCGATTGGCGTGATCCTCGGGCTCGTCGCGGCCTTCGGAGTGACGGCGATCATCAGGGTCGAGGCGAATGCGCCATTCTTTCGCGCGGGCTTCTCGTGGCTGACGATCGTCGTCGCCGTCGCGAGTGCGCTGCTCGTCGGGCTGGCGTTCGGGACCTATCCGGCGATGCGCGCGGCACGAATGAGCCCGATCGAGGCAACCCGGCACGAGTGAGCCGAGAGCGCGCTACCTGGTCCTGCGCGCGTCCTTGGCATCGGCGAGCGACTCGCGCAAGAGTGTGCGCGCGGCCCATCGCGACACGTCTTCCGCGTCGCGTTCAGTGAGGCCGCGCAGATCGCGGAGCACTATCAGCGCCTCGATTCCCATGCACAGGGCGAGCGCGGAGACCAGCCGCTCGTAGCGGCGCTTGCCGAGCGCCTTCTTCGCGGGCGCGAGCGCCTGCGCGATCCACTCGATACGGCGATAACCGCGCTTCAGCCTGGCCGGGTCGGGCGGAGCGCCGACCGTGAGGCGAATCATCGAGCGCAGCAGCTGCTCGTTCTCCGCGGCACTCTGCTGCATCGCGTGCACGACACGGTCGAGGCGGGCTTCGACGTCGGTGGCGTCATGTCCGCGCGCGCCGGCGCCCTCGATCGCTTTCGAGATGATGCCGCGCACACCTTCGAGTGACGCCTCGACGAGCAGCTGCTCCTGCGTCGGGAAGTAGCGATATGCGGTTCGACGCGAGACCTGAGCGGCATCGGCGACCTCCGAGACGGAGGGCGCGCCCCCTGCCGAGACGAGCGCGATGGCGGCGGCGAGGAGGGCGCTGCGGGTGCGGTGCTTTTGCTGGATTCGCTCGCTCGAGAGCGTGGTGGTTGCCATTGCAAAGAGAATATACTACTTTCCAGTAATGGCACAACAGTGCCATAACGCTACTGTGGTGCCACGCTTGCCCATGGAGCCGGAAATGTCGATTCTCGGAACGATCGCGGTAGCCGTCCTCGTCGCGCACGCAACCGCGGCAGGATCACACCTCAACACGACGCAGGGGATGCGCATCATGACGTCACATCGCGAAATGGCGACGATCGATGCCGACGCGGAGATCCGCGCGATCATCGCCGACCAGGCCGCGGCCTGGAACCGCCACGACGCCTCGGCGTGGGCGAGCCACTTCACCCCGACGGCCGATTTCATCAACATCCTCGGCACACCGTTCAGTGGGAAGCCCGCCATCGAGGGTATCACCACACGAATCTTCGCGACGATCTTCAAGGATTCTCGCGACTCCGTAACGGTCGAGAAGATCGTGCTCGTAACGCCGGAGCTGGCGATCGTGCACTATGAGCACGCGGTCTCGGGCTACACGGCGCTGCCGCCCGGCATTCAGGCCAGCGAGCCGGGAGCGGATGGAAAGGGCGTGCTCAGAACGCGCATGGTCTACGTGCTCAGGAAGGGCGCGGATGCGAAGTGGATGATCGTGAATGGGCAGAATACGGCGATCTTGCCGGTGTTCAAATAGCCCTGCGTTGCCGCGCTACTTCTGCACGATCACACGCTTCTCCCGGAGCTGAGGCCCGTTCGCCCGGCGCGCCGAATCGAAGGAGGCGCGCTGCGCGTCCGAGAGGAGCGCGCGGATCTCGATGTCCGTGGAGTCGACCGCGGATTGCATGCGCCCCTGAAGGGCATCGGTTACGTGGAGCACGCGCTCGCGCCCGCGTAGCAGCGCGTCGTGAATAAGTGGCCGCTCTGCATCCGTAAGCCCGAGACGCTCGAGCTCGCGCGGTATGCGGTCGGTGGCGGTCACTCGAATGTCGACGCCGGGCCGCTCGCGGTTCGAGTACCAGATGCCCGCTGCGATTCCGAGCGCGAATGTCGCGAGTGCGAGTACGGCGCCGGCCAGGCGGGCGCGCGCGAGTGACGAGATCATGGGCGAGTGGCTCCCGTGGCGAGAAAGACGCGCGGCACGCCGGTGGCATCGGCGATCGTAGCTGGCGCCGCGTCGCGCCCGCGACGCATGCCGGCAGCGGCGCCGATGGCGGCGAGTGCGAGGAACGAGGCCGCGAGGAGCAACGGCCGCGGCAGTGACCAGAGTCCGTAGAGCGGATCCGTCGGGATGCTCGCTGGCGCGCCCACGAGCGCGACGCGCGACATCACCGCGCTCACGAATCGCTCGCTGGCGCCAGCGTCCAGGTCCGGGTCGAGCGCGCGGAGCGTCGCGCGCGCCTCGATGTCCGTGTTGTCCGAATGGTCGGCCGTCATCGGCGTTCCTCCTGTGTGAGAAGCTCGCGAAGCCGCCGTCGCGCGTCGGAGAGGTGGCGCCTCGACATCACGACGGAGCAGCCGACGGTGGCGGCAATGCGGTCGTGCGGCCACTCCTCGAGATCCGCGAGCAGCACGACGGTGCGCTGCACGGGCGACAGCGAGGCGAGTGCTGCGAGCAGCGCGGCGCGCGATCGATGTGTCGCGTCGACGACGTCGCTCGCCGTGTTCGCGGCGCCATCTGGAATTGCGTCATCAAGATCGACCGCGCGCCTCCGCCTCGCGGATCGAAGCGCGTTGAGTGAGCGGCGATGCACGATCGTGAGCAGCCACGTGCCGAAGCGCGCGTGATCGCGTAGCGTCGCGAGCTGTTCGTACCCCTGCACGAACGAATCCTGCGCGACATCCTCGGCCTCGAATGTGTCGCCGACGATCGCCAGCGCGCGCGCCAGCGCAGCGCGCCGATGCCGTCGCACCAGCGATGCATACGCCATTGCGTCACCGGCCAGCGTGCGGCGCACGAGCTCTTCGTCGCGATCATCGATGCTCACGTTTCGTATATGACACCTCTGTCACCGAAAGTGTGAGTCGTCGGGCTCGTGCTCACGTTTCCGGGCGCGCCGGTGTCCTCGAAGCACTCTCTCGCACACAGGTCGCCATGCCTCCCGTCCATCGCCGCGCTCGTCTACTCGGCTCGATCGTGTTCGCGCTGTCGGTCGCATCGCTCGCCAATGCGCAGGCTCCGAAGATTGGTACCGACGAGCTACTCGCGCGCCTCACGACGCTCGCCGATTCCCTTGCGACGCGCGACGCGCTCTCCGGCGTCATCCTCGTGGCGAAGGACGGGCAGCCGATCTTCGAGCACGCGTACGGCCTCGCCGATCGCGAGTCGCGGCGTGCGAACACCGTGGGCACATCGTTCAACGTCAGCTCGATCGGTAAGCGATTCACCCAGGTCGCCATCGGACAGCTCGAGGCTGCGGGGAAGGTGCATCTCGACTCGACCATCGCAAGCGTGTGGCCCGACTATCCGAATCACGACGTCGCGCGTACCGTCACGATCCGCGAGCTGCTCGAACATCGGTCGGGAGTTGGTGGAAACATCTTCCAGCGCTTCGCGACGCTCCGCAGCAACAGCGACTATCTCCCGCTTTTCGCGAACGAGCCACTGCACTTCGCCCCCGGCACGCGTGAAGAATACTCGAACGCCGGCTACGTCGTCCTCGGCGAGATCGTCGCGCGCGCGTCAGGGGAGAGCTACTACCGCTACGTGCAAAAACTCGTCTTCGATCCCGCAGCGATGACGAGCTCCGGATACTTCGCGCGCGACTCGCTGCCGTCCTTCGCCGCGATCGGCTACACGCGCCAGCGCGCTGGCGGCGGCGACGCCTCTCCCACCGCTCCTCTTTTGCGCGCCGAGAGCATGCAGCCCAATCGCGGAAGCGCGGCCGGCGGCGCGTACTCGTCCGCGCGCGATCTGCTCAAATTCATCCTTGCGAATCGCGCGGGCACCCTCGGGCTGCCAGTGGACTTGCGACGGTCGATCGTCGCAGGCGGGAGTCCGGGCTCGAATGGCGTCGTCGCCGAAGGGCTGCCTGGCGGCTACGATCTGATCGTGCTCGAGAATCTCGACCCTCCCGCCGCGGACGCGATCGTCCAACCGGTGATGTCGTGGCTCGGCGCTGCGGGGCCGGGCCCGGCGCGCCGAAACGCGGCTGCCGGCGCGACCGGCGCCGCCAAGCTCCCCGACTCGCCCGTGGGCCGCATCGCCGCCCACTACCTTCGCGCGTACAACAGCGGCGAGTCCGATTCGGTTCGTCGCTTCTTCGACACCGAGGCGGTCAGTGACTCGACCCGCCCCACTGCGCTCCGTGTCGAGCGCTACAAGGCGATCTACGCGGACAACGGGAAGCTCGAACTCGCGACGGTGGACGAGGCGACCCCGACATCGCTCACCGTCACCGTAAATGGCGCGCAGGGCCACTCGATGTCGATGACCTTCACGGTCGAGCCGGCCGAGCCGCACCGACTCGCCTCGCTGCAGCTCAACATCTCGCGCTGAGCGAGCTCGCGGGGTGCGCGGGGACGCCAATCGTGCAATCTTTCCTGGAGAAACAACCGCACGACGCCGACCCCTTTAACACGTGCCGAGATGATCAAGAAGCCGCGCTCGCTCGCCTTCGCCTCGCTATTGCTCCCGCTCGTCGGCTTCGCCGGCCCCGCGACGACACGACCGACGATCGCCGTCGCGCCAGTCATCTTGCACAACATGTCCGCGAGCGCCGACACGCGCGAAGACTCGCTTGCCATCGTGCAGCTCACCGACCAGGCGCGCGTGCGCCTCGCCGGCTGCGGCTATCCCGTGGTCGCCGGCACCGCGCCGTCGGTCACGGCCGAGCATCCCGGAGCTTCGTACCTGTGGGAGCACGCGGACGTCGTCGCCCAATGGGGCGCGGCGCAGCACGCCGATTGGGTGCTCCTGAGCCGCCTCAATCGCATCGGTCCGTGGGTCGCGGAGTGGGAGGTGCAGGTGGTCTCGACGCACGATCAGCACGCCGTGGGCACGCGCGTCGTTGAGCTCAAGGGGCTCGGCCGCGACACGACGCTCACTGCGCGCATGTCCTCGCGCGGCGCGGCGTGGCTGATCGATCAGGCGACGCAGACGATCGCGCACGCGAGTAGCGACACGGCAGCGGCGGGGCGCCCCTGTCACGCGTGACCCTCTGTTGCTCCAGTGGAGCAACGTCGAAATAGTTACGCGCGACTACCCAACTGGGTGACTCGCCACGAGCGACCGGTTAGTATAATGTTGGACATGAACTTTTCTCGGCACGTAGCAGCCGCTCTGCCGGTCGCGTTTGTCGCAGTGGTCGGCAGCTCCGCCGCAAAAGCTCAGGTCGCTCCGCTCCCCGCAGGCTTCCGCGTGCAGGAAATTCCAACCAACGGCACGTCGCTCCACGTGCGCATCGGCGGCAAGGGGCCTGCCGTGCTCCTGCAGCACGGCTACGGCGAGACGGGCGACATGTGGGTCGCGCTCGCGAAGAAGCTCGCCGTCGATCACATGGTGATCATTCCCGATCTGCGCGGCATGGGGCTCTCGCCGATCACGAAGGGTGGCTACGACAAGAAGACGCAGGGGCACGACCTCGCCGGCGTGCTCGACGCGCTCAAGGTGCAACAGGTCGACATCGTTGCGCACGATATCGGCAACATGGTCACGTATGCGTTCGCGGCCGAGTATCCGACGCGCGTGCGGCGCTTCGTGCTGATCGATGCGCCGCTGCCTGGTGTTGGTCCGTGGGATGAGATCAAGGCCGATCACCGGCTCTGGCACTTCTCCTTCTGGGGCCCCGACGAGGATCGCCTCGTCGCGGGACGCGAGCGCATCTGGCTCGATCGATTCTACAACGAGTTCTCCTTCAATCCGAAGAGCATCCCCGACGCGACACGCGCGCACTATGCCGCGATCTACGCGAAGCCGGGGCGCATGCACGCGGGCTTCGAGCAGTTCAAGGCGTTTGATCAGGATGCGATCGACGACAAGTCGTTCATGGCGCAGGGGAAGCTGAACATGCCGGTGCTCGCGATCGGCGGTGATCACTCGTTCGGGCCGAAGATGGCCGAGGTGATGCGCTTCGCGGCGTCGAACGTGACCGAGGGGATCGTGCCGAACTGCGGGCACTGGATCATGGAGGAGAATCCGGCCGCGACGATCGCGCTCGTAACGGGCTTTCTGTCCAAGTGAGCCACATAGAGGAGCTCGACGGGCGCCGGATCGCGCCGCCGGGGGTGGCGCCGCTCGCGGCGATGGACAACGCATTCCCAACGTTGAGCGAGGCGCAGATCGCGCGCATCGCGGCGCACGGTACGCGTCACTCCGTAGGCGCGGGCGAGGTGCTCATACCGGCGGGCGCGCACAACACGCGCTTCTTCGTGGTTGCGAGCGGCGAAATTGTAGTAGTTCGCAGCGACAATGACATCGAGACGGTGGTCACCGTGCACACGCCGGGGAAGTTCACCGGCGAGGCGAACATGCTCTCGGGACGGCGCAGCCTCGTCACCGTGCGTGCCACACAGAGTGGCGAAGTGATCGAGCTCACTCGCGATGCGCTCCTGCAGCTCGTGCAGACGGACGCCGAGCTCGGCGAGATCTTCATGCGCGCGTTCATTCTGCGTCGGCTCGCGCTCATCGACCGTCACTTCGGCGATGTGGTGCTCGTCGGCTCGAATCATTCGCCCGGGACGCTCCGCATTCGCGAGTTTCTGTCGCGCAACGCGCATCCGTACACGAACATCGATCTCGATCAGAACGAGAATGGCGTGCAGGTGATGCTCGACCGCTTCAACGTCGACATCTCCGAGGTGCCCGTGCTGATCTGTCAGGGCACCACGGTGCTGCGCAATCCGACCAACAGCGAGATCGCCGTGTGCCTCGGCTTCAACGACGCGATCGAGCAGGAGCAGCTGCGCGACATGGTCGTCGTGGGCGCGGGCCCGTCGGGGCTCGCCGCGGCGGTGTTCGGCGCGAGCGAGGGACTCGACGTTCTCGTCATCGAGGCGAATGCGCCGGGTGGGCAGGCAGGGTCGAGCTCGCGCATCGAAAACTATCTCGGCTTCCCGCTCGGGATCAGTGGCTTCGAGCTCGCGCAGCGCGCATACACGCAGGCGCAGAAGTTCAGCGCGAAGCTGATGATCGCGCAGGGCGCCACGAAGCTGACGTGCGACCGCAAGCCGTACACGCTCTCCGTCGCCGATGGTACGAAGATCTCCGCGCGCACCGTCGTCATCGCGACGGGGGCGGAGTACAGGCGCCTCCCGATCGCGAACATCGATCGCTTCGAGGGGATGGGGATCTACTACGGCGCGACGTTCATGGAGGCGCAGCTCTGCGGCGGCGACGACGTGATCGTCGTTGGCGGCGGCAACTCGGCGGGGCAAGCCGCGGTATATCTCGCGCAATACGCGAAGAAGGTGCACATGCTCATTCGCGCGAAGGGGCTCGCGGAGACGATGTCGCGCTATCTCATCCGCCGCATCGAGGAGAGCCCCGCGATCGAGCTGCACACGCAGACGGAGATCACCGAGCTCGCAGGGGAGGCGCACCTCGAAAGCGTCTGCTGGATCGACAAGGTGACCGGGGTGCGCGATCCGCACGCGATCCGCCATGTGTTCGTGATGACCGGTGCGGCGCCGAGCACGCCGTGGCTGGCGGAATGCGTCGTGATGGATACCAATGGCTTCATCAAGACGGGCTCGGACATTACGCCCGAGGAGCTGCAGACGGCGTCGTGGCCGCTCACGCGCTCCCCCTTCCTGCTCGAGACGAGCCTGCCCGGCGTGTTCGCGGTAGGCGACGTGCGCTCGGGGAACGTGAAACGCGTGGCGAGCGCGGTGGGTGAGGGATCAATCGCGGTGTCGATGGTGCATCAGGCGCTCAGGGAGTAACGACGGCGATGTCCGCTTCGAGAGGGCTCCTGCGCTCTATGTAGCGAGGGGTGCTCTGGCCCCTCGCAACCCTCTCGCCGAGCCGCACATGATCGCCGCGAACGCCGAAGGCCCGCAGTCGCTGACGCATTTGTTGACGGGTGTCTTCGCGTATTCGTATTCGGGATACCACGCGGACGCGCTCGCCGCCGCTCCGGCACACCGCGCCCCGGAGATCGGCAGCTACCTCGAGCGCACGCGCCCCGCGACAACCGTCGCCAGCCAGAGAGGGTGGGAGTTCTGCGACGAGATCGACGGCTACGTGCTCGTCGACTATGTCGGATGGATCGATTTTCATGGGAACGGACATCTCAGCGGCGGCGGCACCTCGCGGCGCGCGGGCGAGTGCGCGGTGCCGTTCACCCACTCGGGCACCTACACGGTCGAGAACGCGCATCCGCCGATGTACTCGGGCGAGCGCGCTGCCAGCTCGTGTGTGATTCTCACTCACGCCGCCGCGAGCAGCGACTCCATGCGCGGGCTGAGGTTCATGGTGCTCGACGGGGATGCGGGGAAGCTCGTCGCGTCGGGGACTCTCTTTCAGGCGTGAGCGTGCGGGCTCACTGCGGCTTGGAGTACGCCCCCTCGTAGCGCGGCGGGAACCGCAATCTCCCCAGAGGCCGTCGAGGCGGAGCGCTGGCGCAGCGCGGGGCGCCTGCCATTTCTTCTCGAGACGAGCCTTCCGGGAGTGTTCGCCGCAGGCGATGTTCGTAGCGGATCAGTGAAGCGCGTGGCATCGGCGGTGGGCGAAGGGTCGATGTCCGTGAGCTTCGTGCATGCCTACATCGCTCGCCCAGCCTAAACGACAATCATGACAACTCTCCGCTCGCTCGCCGCACTCGCCGCACTCGCGCTCCCGCTCTCGGCATTCGCGCAAGGCGCACAGCCCGCCGATCTCATCGTGACGGGCGGCCGCATCTACACCGTCGATGCAACGCGCCCGATCGCCGAGGCGTTCGCCGTGCGCGCGGGCAAATTCACATTCGTCGGCACCGCGCGCGACGCGATGTCGCTCAAGGGGCCGCGCACGCAGCTTCTCGCTCTCCACGGCGCCGCGGCGTATCCCGGCTTCATCGATGCGCACGCGCATCTGCTCGGACTCGGGGTCGCGCTGCAAAGCGTCGACCTCGTCGGCGTGACGTCGTACGTGGAGGTCGTCGCGCGCGTCGTCGCACGAGCAAAGACTGCGAAGCCGGGCGAGTGGATCTTCGGCAATGGCTGGGACCAGAATCGCTGGGCGGTGAAGGAGTTCCCATCGAACGAGGCGCTCACGCGCGCGGTGCCCGACCATCCGGTGCTGCTGGATCGCGTCGATGGACACGCGATCCTCGCGAATGCCGCCGCGATGCGCGTGGCGGGGATCACGGCGAAGACGCCTGATCCGCGCGGCGGCCGCATCGTTCGCGATGCGAAAGGGAATCCGACGGGCGTCTTCGTGGACAACGCGCAATCGCTGATCGCCGCCGCGACGCCCAGGCTCACGGCCGCGCAGCGCAGCGAGCTGCTACACTCGGCGGCCGTGGAGAGCAACAAGTGGGGGCTCACCGAAGTGCAGGACATGGGCGCGGAGCGCGAGACCATCGAGGCGCTCGAGTCGCTGGCCAGTGCGCACAAGCTCCCGCTCCGCAGCTACGAAATGGTCGGCGACGACTCGGCTGCACTCGCGTACTACTACGCGCGCGGGCCGAAGAAGGCGCTCTACGACGGGCACCTGTGGGTGCGCGGGATCAAACTCTACGCCGACGGCGCGCTCGGCTCGCGCGGCGCGGCGCTCCTCGCTCCCTACAGTGATGATGCGGCGAACACGGGGCTGCTCGTTTCTACGCCCGAACACCTGAAGGCGCGCTCGATCGACGCGCTCAAGCACGGCTTCCAGGTGAGCACGCACGCCATCGGCGATCGCGGCAATCGCAATGCGCTCGACGCGTATCAGGCCGCACTCGATGCCGTTCCCACCGCCGATGCCCGCCTGCGCATCGAGCACGCGCAGATCATCTCGCCCGAGGACATCCCGCGCTTCGCCCAGCTCGGCGTCATTCCGAGCATGCAGGCGAGCCACCAGACGAGCGACATGCCGTGGGCCGAGCGTCGCCTTGGGCCCGAGCGCATTCGCGGTGCGTACGCGTGGCGCTCGCTGCTCAACACCGGCGTCGTGATCCCGAACGGCACCGACTTCCCGGTGGAGCACGTCGATCCGATCATCACCTTCCACTCATCCGTCACGCGTCAGGACGCGGATAACATGCCGGCCGGCGGATGGTACGGCGACCAGCGCATGACGCGCGAGGAAGCGCTGCGCTCGATGACGCTCTGGCCAGCGTATGCCGCGTTCCAGGAGAACGAGCTCGGCTCGATCTCCGTGGGCAAGTATGCGGACTTCACGATTCTCAACCGCGACATCATGACCGTTGCGCCGGAGCGCATTCTCGGCGCCAAGGTCATCGCCACGTATGTAGGCGGCGCGGCGGTCTACCAGGCGAAGGTTGCGCTATTGATGGCCGAGCCGGGCGATGCGAGCGCGCCCGCTAGTGACAGCGCGCACGCGATGCCGCTGCAGCGCGAAGAGGAGTGGACGCGCGGGCTCGTTGCGCGCGATCCCAAGGCCTTCGATCGGATGCTCGCGCCGGGCTTCGTGTACACGGAGGATGCCGGCGTGATGACGCGCGACGATGTGATCGCGAGCGCGACCGGCGATGACACGACCTCGTGGGCGGGGAACGAGGGGATGAAGGTGCACGACTTCGGGAGCACGCAAATCATCACCGGTGTGCTGCACGTGAAGGGAAAGAACAAGAACGGCCCGTTCGATCGCAGCTACGCGTTCACCGATACATGGCAGCGCCGCGATGGCGTCTGGCAGCTCATCGGCGCGCAAGACTACGTCATTCCAAAGTGACCGGAGACCTCATGACTCGCTTTCGCCTTGCACTCGTAGCCATCTCGACCGCGCTCGCCGCGACCGCATGTGCGCATCACGCCGGCGCCGACGATCACGCCGGTCACGACTCGATGCCCGCCTCGACGACGCCGAGCGCGTCGCGCGATGCCGCGCAGCAGGCGGCGGGCCTCCCGGCCGGAGCCGCCGATGCGCAGTCGCGTCTCGCGAATTCGCCTCGTCACGGGGAGTGGGTGGTGGTGAAAGTCGGAAGCGACAGCGTGCGCGCGTGGATCGTGTATCCGCAGGTGAGCACGAAGGCGCCCGTAGTCGTGGTCGTACACGAGATCTTCGGCCTCTCGAGCTGGGTGCGCGGCGTCGCCGATCAGCTCGCGGCCGACGGCTTCATCGCCATCGCTCCCGACCTGCTCACCGGCAAGATTGCGCCGAATCTCGACGACAGCACGCTCAAGATGCAGGGGCCGGCGCTGATCAGTACGCTCGATGCTGCCGACGTGCAGAAGAAGCTCGACGCGGTAGCGCAGTACGCAATGTCGCAGCCCGCCGCCGAAAAGAAGTACGGCATCGTCGGCTACTGCTGGGGCGGCGGCGTCTCGTTCGCGCACGCGGCTCACGCGGGAACGTCCCCCGAGTTCGGCGCGTCGGTGGTGTACTACGGAACGCCGCCATCCGCCGACCAGCTGCCGAACGTGCACGCGCCCGTGCTCGGACTCTACGGCGGCACCGATGCGCGTATCGCGCTCACCGTTCCCGGCACCGACTCCGCGATGAAGGCGCTCGGCCGCACGTACGAGCACACGATCTTCCCGGGCGCTGCGCACGGCTTTCTCCGCGCGCAAACGCAGGACGACGGCTCGATCATGCAGGCGAATCTCGATGCGACGAAGCAGGCATGGCCGGCGACGATCGCCTGGTTCCGCAAGTATCTGAAGTAGCGCCGCGCTACGGCGCGTCCGCGCTCTTCGTGAAGCGGAAGGTGCGGACGGCCGTTCGCGACGCCTGATCGAGCACGCGGAACGCGACGTCGAGCGCGTACTGCGTTGCGGTGATGAGCGCGGTCGTCGACACCGACGCGCGCACCGCGTCGCTTGGACTGCCGCTCGTTGCGTGCGCCGTCGCCACTGTGTCCACCGATGCGTTGATCGTGCGCTCGACCTCGGCCACGAGCAGCGTCGTCTCGCGCTCGATGTCCGCCTCGCTCCACCCGAGCCGATGCCGCTGTGCCCCATGCAACTCGGCGGCAAGCCGCTGCAGATGGCCGCCGTCCGCGAGCAGCTCGGGATCGCGGCCGCACGTCTCGCCGATGATGGTGAGCTGCGACGCGAGGAGGCCGATCAGTGGCGTCGAGTGATCGCGCAGCTGCGCTCCGCGAAGCTCGCGCGCGCCAGGGAAGCGACCGTCCGCGCGAATCGCCGCCACGTAGCGCTCCGCAACGATCTCGGCCTCGTTCGATAGCCGCGAGCCGATGGCGTAGAGTACGGCGTAGGCCGCGTCGTCGAGATGCAGGCCGTCGGCGGGGAAGGTCCACATCGTGCCGCTCGCCATGCGGCGCGCGCTCGGAGACGCCGTTGCCGCGGTCGAGCCGACGGCCGCGACCGATGCCTGCGCCTCCCGTTCACGCGTCGGCAACCACAGGGTGAAGGTCGCGCCGACGCCCGCGCGACTCCGCGCCGTGAGATCGCCCCCCATTCTGCGCGCGAGCCTTCGACTGATCGCGAGGCCCAGCCCCGTGCCGCCCTTCTCGCGCGTGAGGGCGGCGTCCGCCTGCACGAATGGCTCGAACAGGTGCGGCATGAAGCCGGACGGAATTCCGGGGCCGGTGTCCGCAATGCGGATGAAGGCCCAGCTCCTGCGCGAGTCGGGCGACTCGCTCGCGGTGGGCTCCATCGTGGCGTCCGGCAGCTTCACGCCGGGATCGGGCTCGACCGTCGCCCCGCAGTTGACGGTCACCTCACCGCCGGAAGGCGTGAATTTCACTGCGTTCGAGAGGAGATTCACGAGAATTTGCCGCACGCGGCGCTCGTCCCCGATGTACGGTGCGCCCGGCGCTGCGGCGCCGAGGTCGAGCAACCTGATTCCCTTCGCGGTCGCCTGCGGATGCACGAGCGCAACGGCCGAGACGACGCTCGCGCCTGTCACGAGCGAGTCCTGCCGCACCTCGAGCCGCTCCGCGTCGACCTTCGCGACATCGAGCACATCGTCGACGAGCTCCAACAGATGTCGCGCGCTCGCCTGCAGCCGCTCGAGATGCGCATGCTGCGCGGGCGTCGTCGGCCCGAGGACGCCCATGTCGAGAATCTGGGAATATCCGAGGATCGCGTTGAGCGGCGTGCGGAACTCGTGGCTCATTGTCGCGAGAAATTCTGATTTGCGACGGCCAGCCTCCTCGGCCGCGCTCATCGCAGTCTCGCTCACGACGCGTGCGGTATTCGCGTCGCGGCGCAGCTGCGCATTGTCGATCGCCATCGCCGCGCGACTCGCGAGATCTTCGGCAAGCGCAAGGTCGGCGTCGCCGAGTTGGCGGTCGTCGTCCGTGATGACGATCGTGATCGCGCCGAGGATCGTACCGCGTGCGATCATCGGGACGCTGACATACGACCGGGCTCCGATCGCGCGCAGCCGCTCGAGTTGGCTCTCATCGCGCGCGAGGGCGACGAGCATCGCGTCACTGACCTCGCGCACGACCCTGGATTCACCGCTTCGAATCACGCTCGCGACACCGACCGTCGCCGAGGGCTCGGGAGGATATTGGTGGTGCAATTGACGAACGAAGGCCTGCGTTTCGGCATCCGGATGGTGCATGGGAAGCCGCCGGATTGATCCATCGTCGGTGAGCACGTCGACGATCGCCCATGCGTTGTGATAGGGCAGGCGCATGGAGGCAACGGCCTCGAGCGTCGTCTCATAGTCGAGCGACGAGCCCAGGCGCCGGCTGGCATCCGACAAAATCGACAATCGGTCGCCCTGCTCCGTCTCGCTCATGGTCACGCTGCGGCCGCGTTCATGGCTCCAATTCATGGCAAGAGCGGGGCCCGCCACTCGTCCGCAGCGCAGAAAAGCCTCAAGCGATGCGCGCCCGAGCTACCTGTCGGCGTTCGGCGGCGTGCTTGCCTTCACGTACCTGTCGTACCACGCCATGTACCGATCCAGCCGATCCTTCTTGTAGCTCGGCGTCGATATGCCGTGGTGCTGATCGGGGTAGATGATGAGCTCCGCGGGCACCCTCAAGCTGCGTAGAGCGACGTACATTTGCTCGCTGCCCGCGATCGGAACGTTGAAGTCCCTGTCGCCACTGAGGAAGAGCGTGGGTGTGGTGATCTGATTCGCGTGGTAGAAGGCGTACGACTGGTTGATCCACTCCTCTGGATTTGTCCAGGGCCCTTTGTTGGACTCCGGCGTGTACTGGTCGGTTCCGTCTCTCGCGAGCGCGTTCGCGCTGCCCGCGCCTGCGATCGCAGCCTTGAAGCGATGATCGTGCGCGATGATCTCGTCGGTGAGGATGGCTCCGTTGCTCCACCCTCCGATGCCGAGGTGCGCGGGGTCCGCGAGTCCGATGCGCACCACATAGTCCATCGCGCCGAGCAGGTCGGAGACCTCCTGGCTTTTCGTCAGTCCGGCGATCGCGCGTTGATGCGCGGCGCCGCGGCCGCGACTCCCGCGATAGTTCGCGGCCACGACGACGTAGCCGTTCGCGGCGAAGAGCTCGCGCTCGATGTTGAAGGCGTGCGAGTCCTGACAGCACGCCGGGCCGCCGTGAATGCGCAGCAGCGTAGGATATTTTCGTCCGGACGCGTACGACGCGGGCTTCACGATGAGCCCGTGCACCTCGTAGCCGTCCTTGCCGCGCGACGCGAACTCCTCGGTGGTGCCGAGCTGAATTTCGCGGAGCCAGGCGTCGTTCTGATGCGTGAGCCTGCGCAGCGTCGTTCCCTCGAGCGCGTAGATCTCGGGCGGCGCACTGTCGCTCGCGAGCGTGAGCGTCGCTGCGTCGTCGCGTCCGATCGCGAGCGAGGTGACCATGCGCTTGTCCGCGGCCACGCGGTGAACGGCGCCGCCGGCAGCGGAGATCTTGGCGACGTACTGCGAACGATCGTCTTCCTCGAGCACGTAGATCGACGAGCCATCGGCAGACCACGCGGGCTCGATGACCTGGCGGTCGAGCGCCGCGGAGAGAATGGCCGGCGCGCCGCCGGTACTCGGCATCACCGCGAGCTTCCACATGCGGAACGAGAAGTTCCTGAGCCCAAGGCCCGTGAGGTACGCGATCCGCGTTCCATCAGGGCTCCACGCAAGCCGGCCGTCGTCTTCGCCGGCATACGTCGTGAGCCGCTTCGGCTCCACACCGGCCTTCGCATCGATGACGAAGATGTCGTCGTTGGGGCTGCGATCGGGATCTCCGGCAACACGCTTGCTCACGAAGGCGATGCGCGTGCCGTCGGGGGACCACGCGGGATCGGAATCGTCGAAGTTGCCGGAGGTGAGCGCGTCGAGCCTGCGCGCATCGAGATCGAAGAGCGCGAGATGATCGTGGCTGCTCGCGAGGTAGCCACCGGGGTCGGACTTGAAGTGATAGCGATCGATGACGATCGGCGGCTTCGTGCCGGACTTCGAAGGCGCGGGCTCGGTGTCGCTCACGACGAAGACGAGGCGCCTGGAATCGGGCGCCCACGCGTAGTCGCCGATGCCGCCCGGTACTTTCGTCACGCGCTCGGGCTCGCCGCCAGTTGGATTCACGAGCCAAAGCTGCGCGCCATCGCCGCCCTGCCGCGAGGAAAGAAAGGAGAGCCACTTGCCGTCCGGGCTCCACCGCGGCGAGCTCTCGCTCTCGGGCGTGTTCGTGATTTGCGTCTGCTGGTCGCCGCTCCAGCTCACGAGCCAGATGTCGGACGTGTTGCGATCGCGAGCGGTGTCGACAGACGAGACGGCGTAGGCCACCCACTTCCCATCGGGCGAGCGCTGCGGATCGTGCACGTCGCGGAGGCGATAGACGTCGTCGGATCGGAGCGGTCGCTTGGCGGACTGGGCGGCTAGCGGAGCGGCCAGCGGAGCGGCCAGCGCGAGCAGGAGTACGGGAAGCCGAATGGATGCGCGCACTGAGCGCGAAATCGTGAGGGAGATCGACATACCGTAGATAGCGCACGGGGGCGCGCACGCGCCAGCGGTTTACGCGCCGCGGAATTCGCCTCAGCGCATCGACAATGGAATATATCGGCGTACATTTTTGTGGCATCCCCCACCGTACTTTCCGGAGCACGAAAAATGTCCGTGCACAGCATCGCTCGCTCGGCGGCCATCATCGCCGTGATCGTCGCGCCACTCACGCTGCAGGCGCAGGAGAAGTCGCTCCCGCAACAGATCGCCGACGTGATGATCACACTCGCGGGCGGCGTCCACCCCGGCCTTCGCTTCACGCACACGAAGGGGCTCGTCGTCACGGGCACCTTCGCTCCCGCGCCATCCGCCAAGACGATCACTCGCGCGGCGCATCTGCAGGACGCGGCTGTGCCAGTGACGGTTCGCTTCTCCGACGGCACGGGCGTTCCGAACATCCCCGACAACAACGACAACGCATCGCCGCACGGGATGGCCATTCGCTTTGCGCTTGCCGGCGGCGCCTATACCGATATCGTCGCGAACTCGCACAACGGCTTCTTCGTCGGCAATGGCACCGACTTTCTCGCGCTGCTCACGGCGATCGCCGGAACGAACGAGAAGAGCGCGCATCCGAGTCCGATCGAGCAATTTCTCGGGACGCATCCCGCGGCGCTCAAGGTGATCATCGACTCGAAGCCCGCGGCGAAGAGCTTCCAGAATCTCGATTTCTACGGCAACAATGCGTTCATCTTCGTGGATGCCGCGGGGGGCAAACACCCTTTCCGCTATCAGATCATACCGGTCGCCGGCGTCGTGAAGCTCGACTCCGCCACTGCCGCGAAGCAGAAGCCGGACTACATGTTCGACGCGCTCAAGGCGGCGATTGCGAAAGGACCGGTGAAGTACACGATCTATGCGCAGCTCGCCAATCCCGGCGATCCGACCAATGACGGATCGATCGTGTGGCCCGCCGATCGTAAGCGCGCGGAGCTCGGAACGCTGAGCCTCACGAAGGTTGCGGCGAATAGCGACTCGGTGCAGAAGATGCTCGCATTCAATCCGATCATTCTCACGAACGGGATCACGCTGGGCGACGATCCGCTGCCGCAGCTACGCTCGGCGGTGTACGCCCTCTCGGTGGCGCACCGGCACTAGATACCGGTTGGCCCAAAGCGCTCCGTGCGCACCGACTGAGGATCGAAGCCGAGGGCGACCAGTCCCTCGGCGACCGTCTCGACGAGTGGCGTCGGCCCGCACACAAAGAGATGTGGGCGCGAAGACACCGGCCACGCGCGCTCGGCGAGCATCGCCGCGTCTATGCGTCTGCGATAGCCGCTCCACCCGGGCGGCGGCTCGCGCGTGATCGTGTGCGCAACCTGGAGGGTTGGATCGGCGGCGGCGAGGCGCGCGAGCTCGTCGCGATAAATGAGCTCGCTCCAGCTGCGCGAGGAGTAGAGTAGCCGCGCGGGAATCGCGCGCCGCTGTTCGTCGCTCGCGGCCGCGCGATGGCGCAGCATCGCCATGAGCGGCACGATCCCCGAACCTCCGCCCACCCACATCACCGGGCCGCCGTCCTTCACGCTCCACGCGAAGTGACCGCCGATCGGTCCGCGCAGCTCGAGGGAATCTCCAACGCGCAGCTCATCGACGAGATACGAGGACACCTCGCCATTCTCGAGGCGCTCGACGGTCAGCGCTATCCGCGCCTCCTCGGGCGGCGACGCGATCGAGTAGCTGCGCTCCGTCTGGTAGCCATCGTCCGCGGTGAGCCGCACGTCCACGTGCTGGCCGGCGCGATGCCCGGGCCAATCGGGTACATCGAGCACGAGCGTGCGCACGCGCGGCGTTTCCGGAACGATCTGCGCGACCGTCGCGATTCTCCACGCGATCGGCCGTGCGCTCGACGGTGCGCTCGACGGTGCGCTCGACGACGCGCCGCTCGACGACGCGCCGCTCGGCGACGCGGCCGCCGCCGACTCTTCCACTACGCTCGAGCGGCGGAGCTGTGAATCACGCGTCGCCCGTGTAGCGCTGCTCCTTCCACGGATCGCCGCGCATGTGGTAGCCGAGCCCCTCCCAAAAGCCGGGCTCGTCATGGTCGTGGAAATGAATTTCGCGCACCCACTTCGCACTCTTCCAGAAGTAGAGATGCGGTACGAGCAGTCGCACCGGCCCGCCATGCTCGGCCGGCAGCGGCTTCCCGTCGAAGCCGGCTGCGAGCCACGCCTTTCCGCCCGTGACATCGGCGAGCGGGAGGTTGGTGGTGTAGCCGCCATCGCACACCGCCATAATGAAGGGTGCGGCCTCGATCCCCTTCGCGGCTCCGGCCTCGATGATCGTGTCGATGGAGACGCCGTTCCACACCGTGTCGAACTTCGACCACTTCGTCACGCAGTGGATGTCGCGCGTAATCGTCTCGTGCGGCAGCGCCTCGAACTCGGCCCAGCTCCACTTCGCGGCCTGTCCGTTCATGCCGCCGAGCGTGAAGTCCCACCTGGCGAGCGGCGTGTGCGGCGTTGGTCCGGCCGAGAGCACGGGGAAGTCGTGCGTCTCGTACTGGCCGGGCGGGAGCTTCGCTGCGGTGCCGGCATCGGGGCGGTGGCCGCGAAAGCCGCGCGAGATCGGGGATGTCACGCGATCGTGCCCGCTCCGTGCTCGTGGCTCCCCGCGTGCGCGAATGCCGAGTGCGACTCGCCGCGCACGAGCTGCTCGATCATCGTGACCGCTTCGTCGATCGTAGTTCTGCCGGTGTTGATCTGCACGTCGTAGAGAAGCGGATCGAGCGCGTCGCGATGGAAGTAGCGCTGCACGTACCGGCGCCGAATGTCGTCCATCTCGCGCGCCTTGGCCGCGGCGGTGTGCGCATCCCAGCCGAAGCGCGCACGCAGTCGCGCGACGCGCGTGTCGAGCGGAGCGACGAGCCGTACGTGGATGGCATCGTCGCGCTTCGCGAAGATGCACTGCGTCCCGAAGCCGACGACGATCAGCGGCAGCGACTGCGCCGCCTCCGTGAGCGACGCGAGCGCCGCTTCGGCGATCGCGTCGATGCGCATGAGATTCGAGGTGTCGAACCACGGCGCCTCGGGTGGCGCGACGAGCAGAATCGAGGAGATGCGCGCGAGCAGGGTGGGCGAGTGCTCGCGAAGTCGCTCGACGGCGGCTTGATCGATGTTCAGCCGCTTCGCGCAGCGACAGGCGACTTCGTCGTCGAGCACCGGCCAGTTGAGCCGCGCGCCGAGGAGGCGGGCGAGATCGCTGCCTCCCGCGCCGAACTCGCGCGAGACCGTAATGAGCTCTGGGCGTGCGCTCTTCATCGTCCGATCCCTCCGCGCCTGGCGAGAATGCATGCGGGTCGTACGATGCCAAGCATAACGCGCGCCGGTGCCCGAGCGGAAGCGGGAGGCGCGCTCTGGCCGCTACCCCTGCCGAAGCGCTTCCGAAGGATGGATCGTCGCGGTCCGCCGGGCTGGGATCCAGCTCGCCACGAGCACGGCGAGCACGAGCACCGCGACAATCACCGCGAAGGTGACACGATCGCGAGCGCGCGAAGCTGGTGGCGGAGTCCGTCGAGAAGAGACATGCTCGGATCAGGCGCGCTTCATGACCGCTTGGATCGCGACGAGCACGCGATCGAAGCTCGAGATCTCCTTGCCGAGCTGCTTGCGGCCGGGGGCGCGCGGGGCGCCTACTGGTGCGATGGGCCGCCATTGAGCTTGCCGCCGGGATTGCCGTGCTTGTGCTTCTTGGCGTCGTCGAATAGCCGGTTCTTTTCGCTCGCAATGTCCGATTTGTCGTGCTGCACGCGATTCTCCACCAGCCGGTGCTTGCCGGTGTGCAGCTCGCCCTTGAGCTCCTTGTCGTGCACCTCCTTCACCTCGGCGTCGGGCACCTCGTGCGGCCCCGCCTCGTGCGCATCCTTCGTGGTGTGATGTTGATTCTGCTCGACGATCGCGGCCTGCGTCTTCGGGCCGTGGGGGGTGCTGGGCGTGGCGGGGTGGCTG
>PLMM01000238.1 GCA_003142495.1 Gemmatimonadota bacterium
GGCGCGCCGCGTCGCGAATGTGGTGAAGCGACTGTCGACGCTCGAGGCGCCGAAAACGGTCGAATATCTTACCGGCGCGACGATGCTCGACCTCTCGGAGCGCAACACGCGCTAGCGCCCCGCTCTCGAATAGAGAGCGTGCATTTCGCCCAATCCTCGCCAATCGCCAGTGCGGGCCCGCGGCACAATCTTCCGTATAACGCCCGTATCTCATTGCGTCACAAAGGGTTCGGCTACTGGAATGAATTGGCATGGGGCTCGCCTTTCTCCCCGGCAAGTCATTCACCCTTGCCGGACCTTCGTACGAAAACTCTTACCATAGAACAAGCCAACGGTGAGATCCTGCTCTGGCAAAGCAGGATCCGTCTCGGCTTCGCGCTCCTGATAGCATCCATCGGAACGGCGCTGCTCGCCTCCGATGCGGTGCCGCACATCTCGTCGTCGAGCGTGGCGGCGGTGGTCGCGTACGTGCTCGTCACCGTGCTGCTGACGATGCTCGTGCGCCGCACCGGCGAGGCGACGCAGGGCGTCGTGCTCGCGATCGTTGCCGCGGACATTCTCTTCGTCTTCGCAATCACCGGAGTCGCGACGCCGCCGGAATACTATGGCCGTTCGCTCCTCTTCGGCTTCGCGATTCTTCATCTCAGCGAGTTCTACTTCGGCCGGAAGATCGCGTGGGGTGCCCTCGTGGCCATCGTGGTGGGCTACCTCGGCATGATCCGCAGCGTGACGGGCGGAGGGCGCGCACTCGGATGGCCGCAGGAGCTCGCATCGCTCGCGGTGTTCGTTCTCGCGGCCTCGTCGTTCATCATCCACTACGGCTCGTTCAAGGAGCGCCTGCACCGCATCGCGACGCTCTTCGAGCGCGCACAGGAAGGCGACTTCAGCGAGGAGTTCGATCTCGCGCACGAGAAGCGGCCGGACGGCGTGACGATGGTCGGTCGCGCGTACAACCGCGTGCGCGCGCAACTCGCGAATCTCGTGCTCACCGATCCACTCAGCGGCTGCCTCAATCGCCGCGGGCTCGAGCAACAGCTCAAGCGCGAGCTCGCGCGCGCGGCGCGCACCGGGAAGGACGTTGCGCTGCTCGCGCTCGACGTCGACTACTTCAAGGACATCAACGACAGCTGGGGACACCAGGCCGGCGACACCGTCATCCAGGAAGTGGGCGAGCTCCTGCGCTCGATCGCGCGCGGCGGCGACTGCGTCGCGCGCACGGGCGGCGACGAGTTCACCCTGTTGCTCCCCGAGACATCGGCCGCGGGCGCCTTCCGCCTCGCGACGCGCGTGCGGGAAGCAGTCGCGCGGCACCGCTTCCCGGGCGTGTCGAAGCTCGCGGTTTCGGTGAGTATCGGTCTCGTCGCCGATCGCGTGCACGATGAGAACATTCTGCACGACCTGCACTCACGCGCCGACGAAGCGCTCTATGCCGCCAAGGATGCGGGGCGCGATCGCGTCAGCATCTGGACGCCGAATCTCCGCGCGCTCGCGGTGACGCGTGCGTCGCAACAGATCGCGCGCGCGGGCTAGCGCCGACTCACTCCAGCGGGAGCGGCACGTCCATCATCCCCTCGCTCACCATCACCGCGCTTCCGCCCACGCGCACGGCAGTCACCTCGCCCTCTGCCTTATCGACCTCGAGCTCGAGAATGCTCGGCCGCTTGATCTCGAAGCCCTGCTCCACGACATAGCTGAAGTTCCCGCTCGGCGCGCTTTCACGCGCCGCGAGGTAGCCGCCGAGCGCGGCGACAGCGGAGCCGGTGGCGGGATCCTCGATGATCCCCTGGCCCGGCACGAACACGCGCGCGCGGATCACGCCCTCGCGCACCGCATCGCGCGCGAACACCATCACGTCCGGCGCCCAGTACGACTTGAGCGCGGAGTCCCACTGATCCATGCGCACGCGCGCCCGGCGCACTGCATCGAGATCGCGTAGAGGCACGATGAGAAATGGGAAGCCGCAGGAGATCGCCTGCGGCGCCGCCATGCCACCGAGGATGTCCGACGGGTCGAGCGACAACATCTCGGCCAGATGCGTGCGGCCGGGCGGTGGCGGCCCCGTTTCCGGAAGCTTCGCCACCGACAGCTGCGCAAAGGTCGGCCTCTTGAACTCTCCGCGCACGAGCACGGGCACCGGACCCACGCCCTCCTCGAGCACGATGCGCGTTTCGCCCTCGAGCGGGATCTCGCCGAGCGCGGCGAGCGCGAAGGCGCAGCCGACGGTGGGGTGGCCCGCGAACGGCATCTCGAACACCGGCGTGAAGATGCGAACGCGCCGCGTGTGCTTCGGATCGGTAGGCAGATAGACGAACACCGTTTCCGAGAGATTCAGCTCGAGCGCGATGCTCTGCAGCGCCGATTCGGGAATCTTCGTCGCGTCGGGGAACATCGCGAGTGGATTGCCGCCGAACGTCCGATCCGTGAATACATCCAGCGTGTAGAATCGCGCTTGCATGGAGCGCGGTGTAGTCGTCGCCACCGGCTACTCAGCCCCCATGAACGGGTAGCGGAAATCGTGCGGCGGCGCGAAAGTCTCCTTCACGCTCCGCGCGCTGACCCACCGCGCGAGGTTCAGCATCGAGCCCGCCTTGTCGTTCGTTCCCGACGCGCGCGCGCCGCCGAACGGCTGCTGTCCTACCACCGCACCCGTGCACTTGTCGTTGATGTAGAAGTTGCCCGCCGCATCGCGTAGCGCGAGCATTGCCTGCTGCACCGCCGCGCGATCGCGCGCGAAGATCGACCCCGTCAACGCGTACGGCGACGTCTTGTTCACCGTATCGAGAATCTCCGCGAACTTCGCGTCCGGGTACACGAAGGCGGTGACGACCGGGCCGAAGATCTCCTCGCACATCAACCGGTAGCCCGCGTCCTTCGCCTCGACGAGCGTCGGATCCACGAAATAGCCCGTCTCACCGCGCGTCGTACCGCCCGCGATCACCTTCGCGTTCTTCTTCGCATCGTCGAGATAGCCGCTGATCTTGTCGAACGAGCGCTTGT
>PLMM01000006.1 GCA_003142495.1 Gemmatimonadota bacterium
GTCACGGCAACGCTCGATGGCACGGCAACCACGGATTTCACGCTTCGCGCTGTGTCTGCGGTACTGTCCGAAGTCGTCGTCACCGGTTACGGAACACAGAATCGCGCCCAGGTTACCGGCGCGGTAACGACCGTGGCTGCGCAGGACGTGCAGGACCAGCCGGTCGCGGGCATTGACGCCGCTCTCCAAGGCAAGGCGGCGGGCGTGCAGGTGTCGCAGAACTCGGGCGAGCCCGGAACGGGAATCAGCGTGCGCATTCGCGGCGCCGCTTCGCTTTCCGCGTCCAACCAGCCGCTGTACGTGGTCGACGGCATTCCGATCGCGAACGATCCACTCGCGCAGCAGCTCTTCCCCGCTGGAAGCGAAGGGCCGACAGCGATCACGGGATTGGATCCGAACGAGATCGAGTCGATCACGGTGCTGAAGGATGCGGCGTCCGCGGCAATCTACGGCTCGCGCGCATCGAACGGTGTCGTGATGATCACGACGAAGCGCGGCCAGGCGGGTAAGGCCCGCTTCGCGATCGACCTCTCCACCGGCGTTCAGAACGCGGCGACAAAGCTCAAGCTCATGAACGCGAGTCAATACATCACGTTCATGAACCAAGGCGCGGTGAACGACGGCGAAAGCCTCCCGTTCGATCCGAGCATCGAAGGACTCACGAGCACCGACTGGCAGGACGCGATCTTCCGCACCGGACCGGTGCAGAATCTCCACCTGGGGCTGAGCGGTGGAACCGAAACGCTCCGCTACAACGTGGAAGGGTCGTTCTTCAAACAGACGGGTATTGTCATCGGCTCCGCGTACAATCGCGCCAACGCGCGCGTCAACGTCGACTATGATGCCACCTCGAAGTTCCGCCTGAAGACGTCGATCGGACTCTCGCGCGAGAACAACGACCGCATCGAGGGCAACAACAGCAACGACGGTATCGTCACCAACGCGATAGGGCAGCCAGCCATCTACGCCGTGAAGAATCCGGACGGCACGTACATGAGCACCGCTGACGAAGATGCCTTCGGCAACAGCCCAGTGTATTCGAATCCCGTTGCAATTGGAGTCTACGACCGGCTCCCGTCGGTTACGGACCACGTTCTCGGCAACGTCGAAGGAAATTATCTCTTCAACTCGCACCTGACCCTTACGGGAAGCGCAGGCGTCGACATTCTGCAGGATCACGAAGACCAGTGGCGTTCGCCGCTCGTCGTGGGCAACTACGCGTACGGTGCGCATGGCGTCGCCATGACGACCTTCGACAACACCAATCACTATCTGCTCCAGAGCTTCCTCACCTATCAGGGTGGCTCGGATGCGGGGAGCAGCCTGACGGTCGTCGGCGGTGGAAGCGTCGAGTACAACCACGAGGAATCGAGCTTCCTGCGCGGCGAAGGTTTCAGCAGCCCTGAGTTTCAGTACGTGGGAAGCGCGGCCAATCTCGTCGACTTCGGCGGCATTCCCACCGACAACAATCTCGAGTCCTTCTTCGGGCGCGCGAACTACAGTTACAAGGATCGCTACCTGCTGCAGGGAAGCGTTCGAGCAGATGGCTCGTCGCGCTTCGGAGCCAACAATCGCTGGGGTTACTTCCCCGCGGTGTCGGCTGGATGGGTGCTCAGCAACGAATCCTTCATGGGTAACTTCGGCGAGAAGTACGGACAGCTGAAGCTGCGCGGCAGCTTCGGGAAGACTGGAAATCAGTCGATTCCGAATTTTGCGTCGCTCGCGACGTACGGCTCCGCGAGCTACGGCAACACGCCGGGCATCGCGCCTCTCGCATTCGCGAATCCGAATCTGAAATGGGAGAGCACCAAGGAGTTCGACGGCGGTATCGACTACTCGCCGTTCCATGGCCGCCTCACGATCATCGCGGACTACTATCACAAGTCCACCTCCGATCTTCTCACGTCGCGGCAGCTTCCCTGCACCATCGGGTACTGCTCGTTCTTCGACAACATCGGGAACGTGCTGAATCGCGGCTTTGAGTTCGGATTGAACTCCGAGAATTTCCGCCCCAGCACGTCGTCCGGTTTCTCGTGGAGCACTGACTTCAACATCTCGTTCAACCACAACGAGGTCACGAAGCTCAACGCGGATCAGCCGGTTGCGGGTGACAACTACCGCGACATCAGCCGCGCGGCCGTTGGCCAGCCGATCGGTGAGTTCTACGTGCTGCACTTCAAGGGAGTCGATCCCGCGACGGGCGATGCGATGTACTCCGACACTCGCATCAACGCGGGAAGTCCGCAGCCGAAGTTCTGGGGCGGCCTGGGCAACACCGTCGGCTTCAAGAACTTCCAGCTTCGCGGCTTCCTCGAGTTCTCGCAGGGCGCGAAGGTGTTCAACCTGATGCGCATCTTCGCCGACGATGCCGGCTACGCATACGACAACAAGTTCGTGTACGCAGCGAACGCATGGAAACAGCCGGGCGACATCACCAACGAGCCGCGCGCCAGCTTCGACGGAACGTCCGGAGCACGGACGATCTCCGATCGCTTCATCGAAGACGGCTCGTATCTCCGCATTCAGGAGATCACGCTCAGCTACAAGCTGCCCACGGGGCTCTTCGCCATGCGCGGCCTGACCAATGCGCGCGTGTATGTGTCCGGCCACAACCTGCACAACTTCACGAAGTACACGGGCTACGATCCCGATGTGAACAGCAATGGCACATCGAATATCGACCTTGGTACGGACTACTACGCTTATCCCCGCGCGCGCACGTTCACGCTCGGCATTAGCGGTGACTTCTAAAATGAATACTCACCTCTATGACTTCTCAGCCAGGATGGCGTCCGCAATGAGAAACCGTATTCTGATGCCCGCGTTGCTGATCGCAGCTGCCGCAGGCTGTAACGGAATCCTCGATGTAAAATCGAAAAACACCGTACCAACCGCGACCTCGATCACCGACTCGGCGTCGGCACGCGCGGCGATTGCGGGCATGTATCACGGATTGCAGAGCCTGAGCACCTACGGCTCCGACATTCCGGAAGTCGGCGACCTGAGCTCGGACAACGCTGAGTTCAGCGGCACCTCGACGTCGTACGGCGAGATCGATGACAACCAGATCTCGACGTTCAACACCGCCGTGCTCAGCATCTGGGCTCAGGCGTACGACAACATCAATCGGACGAACGAGATTCTCGACAAAGTCGGCGCGCTGCCCAACATCGACACGGACACGC
>PLMM01000017.1 GCA_003142495.1 Gemmatimonadota bacterium
CCTTCCGCAGTCTGGCGTATTCGGAAGAGGCGATCCAGAACATGAAGCGCATGGCGACCAAGGAAGCCGCGCCGATTGTGAAGGACTTCAATCTGGATACGACCATCGCCGAGATGCCGTTTTTCCGGGGCCGAGGCTGCGATGCGTGCGCTGGAACGGGGCTGAAGGGTCGCCAGGGCCTCTACGAGGTCATGATGATGACTCCGAAGCTGAGAAAGCTGGTCATGCAGAGCGTCGGCGCGGCCGAGATTCAAAAGGGCGCGGTCGAGGAAGGGATGCTTACGCTGCGCATGGACGGGTTGCTGAAGGTCATGAAGGGGATTTGCACCCTGGATCAGGTCATTCGCGAGACTGCCGCCTAGGCTGTTGAAGGGCAGGGGCGGGCGCCGATTGGGTGTCCGCCGGTACCACCCTGCAACGCTCGCCCTATTCCCTCGTCTATAGGGGGTATCCCGTTCCCCCGGGGTGCCGCCACCTCAGCAGGAGTTACATGACCGCCCCAGTCGCCAACACCGTCAACCTGCGCGCGTTGCTCGAGGAAATGATCGAGCGTGACGCGTCCGACTTGCACATCACAGCGGGTGACAAGCCCAAGCTGCGCATTGACGGCGACATCACGGACGCGAACGTCAACGTCGTGCTCTCGCCGAAGGATACGCTGCAGCTGGCCTACTCGATTCTCACCGAAAATCAGAAGAAGCGCTTCGAGACCGAGGACGAGCTCGACTTTTCATTCGGCATTCAGAATCTGGCGCGCTTTCGTGGCAACTGCTTCAAGCAGCGTGGCTGCGTCTCCCTCGTCATTCGACAGATCCCGTTCAACATCCGCACCTTCGAAGAGCTCGGCCTTCCGAACGCCGTGTCGAAGATGGCGGATCGCCCGCGCGGGCTGGTGTTGGTGACGGGACCGACGGGATCCGGAAAGAGCACGACGCTCGCGGCGATGATCGACAAGATCAATCGCGAGCGTCGCGGCCACATCATCACGGTGGAAGACCCGATCGAGTTCATTCACCGTCACCAGAATTGCATCGTCAATCAGCGCGAAGTCGGAACGGACACGAAGAGCTTCGCCAACGCGCTCAAGTACTCGCTGCGTGAAGATCCCGACGTGCTGCTCGTCGGCGAAATGCGCGATCTGGAAACGATGCAGGCCGCGCTGACGATCGCCGAGACGGGACACTTGTGCTTCGCGACGCTGCATACGAATTCGGCGGCTGAGGCCATCAATCGTATGATCGACGTCTTCCCGAGTCACCAGCAGGGACAGGTTCGCGCGCAGCTCGCGTTCGTGCTCGAGGGGATCGTGACGCAGACGCTGCTGCCGCGCGCGAAGGGACGCGGGCGGGCGATGGCGGCCGAGATTCTGGTGGTGACGCCGGCGATCCGTGCGCTGATCCGCGACAACAAGATTCACCAGATCAACTCGTCGATGCAGGCGGGAAAGAAGTTCGGCATGCAGACGTTGAACGACTCGCTCTACCAGCTGTACATGTCGCGCGAGGTCGTGCTGGACGAGTGTCTGCGTGTGTCGGGTGACCAGAATGAGTTCTTGCGTATGATCGGCGAGGCTCCGCTGGAGGACGTCGGCAACGGTGAGCCGCCGAAGATTGCCGGACAGCACGCGAAGTACGCGGCCGCGGGCAAGCGGTAATCAGAAACGCATAGGGAGCATAAATGCCAACATACGCCTACACGGCACGCACGCTGAGCGGTGAGCTCAAGAACGCCACGATGGAGGCTGCGACGCGGGACGAGGTCGTAGCGAACTTGCGGCGTCAAAAGCTCATCGTCGTGAAGGTCGACGAGGAGCAGCGCAAGAAGAAGGGCGGGAAGGTCAGGACGCGCGACATCGTCATCTTCACGCGTCAGTTCTCGACGATGATCAACTCCGGTCTGCCGCTCGTGCAGGCGCTCGACATTCTCTCTCGTCAGAGCGAGAACAAGGCGCTGCAGGACGTGACGCACCAGGTGGTGTACGACGTCGAGTCCGGACACACCGTGGCCGACGCGCTGCGCCGGCATCCGAAGGCGTTCACGGATCTGTACGTGAACATGGTGGCCGCCGGTGAGGCGGGTGGTATTCTCGACACGATTCTGATGCGACTGGCGACGTTTCTCGAAAAGAACGATGCCCTGGTCGGGAAAGTGAAGAGCGCGATGATCTATCCGGCCGTCATCATGAGCGTGGCATTCATCGCCATCGTGACGCTGCTGATCTTCGTCATTCCGGTGTTCGAAAACATGTTCGCGAGCGTGAACCTGGCGCTGCCGCTACCGACGCGAATCGTGATCATGTTGTCGAGCTTCCTCAAGCACTATTGGTGGGCGGTTGGCCTCGGCGGGTGGTTCACCGTGTTCGCGCTCAAGCGCTACTACAAGACGTCGAACGGCGAGCTGAACATCGACAAGATCCTGCTCAAGGTTCCGGTGCTGGGCGACATGCTGCGCAAGAGTGCCGTGTCGCGCTTCACGCGTACGCTGGGCACGCTGATCTCTTCAGGTGTGTCGATTCTCGATGGTCTCGAGATCACGGCGAAGACGGCGGGCAACCGCGTCATTCACGATGCGATCATGGATTCGCGGTCGAGCATCGCCGGTGGCGACACGATCTCGGCGCCGCTGCAGAAGTCGAACGTGTTTCCGCCGATGGTCATCTCGATGATCGCGGTTGGTGAGCAGACGGGTGGTCTGGACGAGATGCTCACGAAGATCGCAGACTTTTATGATACCGAGGTTGATACGGCTGTATCGGGCCTGTTGAGTTTGATGGAGCCGGTGATGATCGTGTTTCTGGGCGTGATCGTCGGAGGAATGGTGGTGGCTATGTATCTGCCGATCTTCGACATGATCAACGCGGTGCAGTAAGGGGGCAGTTGTGATGCGATGTACGATCGCGGGGCCCCGCTCAGGCGAGCGGGGCTTCGTTTTTTTTCTAAGGTTGCGGATATAGTGAGCACGACTTCGCTGAGCGTCCATCGCGCGTGGCTCATTCTGCTGTCAATGCCCTTTCTGGCTCTCAGCATCGGCGCGCAGCGGATGGTCGTGCCGTCGCTTCCGGCTCCGCCTTTGGCGAAGGAGGCGCTCTACGGATCGATAGCGCCAGACGGACTCTCCTTCGTGTACGAGGTCGTGGAGGGAGATGAGCGACTGCTCTGGCAACTCGATCTTCGTTCTCTTCACGCCGATCGACTCACACCTGCACCGGGTGTTCGATATCATCCAGTCTGGGCGGCGGACAGTAGGCAGGTCGCGTATTGGCGCCACCCTCCCCTCGGGCGTAGCGTTGAGGACAGCGATGGGCTTTATGTGCTCGACCTCGACTCCCGAACGGAGCGTCGAGCGCTAGAGTCGACGCCCGGAGAGGCAGTGTACGCCGGCGAGCTATCGTGGCTCACAGACGGTCGCATCCTGTATTGGCATATGCTGGAGCGTCCTCGCGGCGGAATGGATTTTGGACGTTTCAAGCTCACGGCGATGCGACCGATCGGTCGGCTAGCGGAGCCGCCTCCGGCGTGGATGCACGGTGGCGACTTCGATGTGATTTCTCCAGGCGGATCGAGCGAGGCGTACGTCGGACCGTGCTGTGGTGGTGGACGACAAGCGATTTGGATCCGCAGCGCCGCCGGCACACACTGCATCGCTGGGCCAATGGTTCCCGGTGGTCAGCTCGGACGTCCCGTCGCATGGTCGCGCGACGGAAAGCGTCTTTATCTGGTGGCGCATCACGATTTCACCAGCGCTGACGCAATCGACCACGCGTACG
>PLMM01000086.1:0-444 GCA_003142495.1 Gemmatimonadota bacterium
CGGAGCGAGCTGTCCTCGCCGAGTGCCAGGCGCATCGCGATCGCGGCGCCCGCACCGTGCCCGACGCCCACCACCGGCGCCATCCTCAGTTCCTCGAGGAGCGCCGCCAGCGCGATCGCGATCCCATCGAGCGAGAGATGGTCGGTGCGCGGCGCGGTCGTGAAGCCGTGGCCGGGCAAATCCGGAGCGATGATCGTGAAGCGCGACGCGAGGCGCGGCGCGAGCTCGTGCCACGTGTGCGTGGCCGCGCCTATCCCGTGCACCATGAGCAGCGCCGGCCCGCGCCCCATGATCTGGACGTGCCAGCGCTGCCCGCCCGCTTCCACGAAGCGGCTGGCGTGACCGTTGGGCCACTGCGCCCCCATCTCGCTCCACGTCGGCGTCGCGCGCACGACTCGAATGTAGTGTCCGCCATTGCCGCTGTCAGGGGCGTATATTCTCCCC
>PLMM01000086.1:482-7907 GCA_003142495.1 Gemmatimonadota bacterium
CAGGGCGAGATGGGCACGCGCGGCTCCGCGGAGCTGCGCGCGCGGGAAGCAAGCCGCGCCGCCGAGCTGCTCGGCGTGAGCGCGCGGGTGAATCTCGGGCTCCCGGACGCGGGGATCACGAATACCCCCACCACGCGCGCGCAGCTCGTGCGCCTCATCCGCGAGTTTCAGCCGCGCGTCGTGCTCGCGCCGTCGATTACCGGCAAGCACCCCGACCATCGCGTGAGCGCCGAGCTGGTGACGGACGCATGCTTCCTCTCCGGGCTGTCGAAGATCGAGCCCGACGTGCCGCGCTTCCGCCCCTTCAAGCTCCTCCACTCGCTCACCTATCGCGAAGACCCGGTGAAGCCGACATTCGTCGTCGACATCTCGGCAGAGTTCGAGCAGAAGCTGCTCGCGATCAAGGCATACGCGTCGCAGTTCGACGGCGCGACGCAGGCGGGTGAGGCTTTTCCGAATGGCGAGCCGCTCTACGACATCGTGCGGCATCAGGCGGCGCACTACGGCGCGCTCATTCGCGTGAAGTATGGCGAGCCTTTCTATACAGCCGAGACGATGCGGGTCGATGATCTGATGTCGCTGAACGTATCCACCTTCTGAACCTCGAAATGCCACCTCGTGCACAACCGCGCAAAGCACCGCGCCGCGATCTTCAAGTTGCAGCGGAGCAGCGACCATCGTATGGCGTCGCGGCGATCGTGTCGCTCATCATCTTCGGCCTTTACATCGCCACGCTCGCGCCGAACACCGCGATGTGGGACACGAGCGAGTACATCGCGGCCGCGAAGGTGCTCGGCATTCCGCATCCGCCGGGGAATCCATTTTTCATCCTGATCGCGCACGTGTTCACGATCCTGCCAATAGGCGGGAGCGCGGGGACGAAGATCAACGTGCTCGCGGCGGTGTGCAGCGCGGTGTCGGCGGGCACGTGGTTCCTCGTCGTCGAGCGCGTGTGCAGCTCGTGGCTCCCCGAGCGGTGGCAGCAGCGCGGCGCGGCCGCTGCGGCGGCGCTGCTCGGCGCGACGGCCTTCACGGTGTGGAATCAGTCCGTCGTGAACGAGAAGGTCTACACGGTGTCGCTCGCGTTCTTCGCGATCGTGTCGTGGCTGACGGTGCTCTGGTGCGACAACCCCGAGGGGCGCACGGCGGATCGGCTGCTCGTGCTGATCGGCTTTCTGATAGCGCTCGGCTACACGAATCATCCGGCGGGCTTTCTCGTGGCGCCGGCGGTGATCGCAGCGGTGATGCTGCGGCGCCCGGCGACGCTCGTGCGCTGGAAGCTGCTGCTCGCGATCGCGGGGGCGTTCGCGCTCGGACTCACGCCGTTTGCGGTCGAGCCGATACGCGCGGGGCACTTCCCCGCCATCAACGAGGGTGAGGCGACCGGTTGCACGACGACGTTCGCGCTGTCGTGCACCTTCAACGCGACGGCGCGCAGCAGGCTCGCGGACAACATCAATCGCGTCCAGTACGGAAAGCCGTCGCTCGAAGACCGTCAGGCGTCGTTCCCGGCGCAGGTCGGAATGTTCTGGATGTACTTCGAGTGGCAGTGGCTGCGCGATCCGTACGACACGGCGCCGCGCGGGCTGCAGGGGATGCTCGCGGGGATCTTCCTCGTGCTCGGGATAGCGGGAGGCTACGCGCACTACAAACGCGATCGATGGTCGTTCGGCTTCTTCGGGCCGCTGATGTTCACGATCACGCTCGCGCTGATCTTCTACATGAATTTCAAGTACGGCTACTCGCAGTCGCCGGAGCTCGGCAACACGGTGCCGCGCGAGGTACGCGACCGCGACTACTTCTATCTGTGGGGCTTCTCGGCGTGGAGTGTGTGGGCGGGGCTCGGCATCGTGCTCGTGTGGGAGCAGCTCGCCGCGCTGCTGTCGCCGGAAAGCGAAGGCGAGGCGGCGAAGATTCCGCGAAAGAACTGGCTGCTGACGACGCCCGTGTTCCTGCTCGCGATCATTCCGCTCATCACGAACTGGCGTGCGGCCTCGCGCCACGGCGACACGTTCACGCGCGACTGGGCCGCGGATGTGCTGAACAGCGTCGAGCCGTACGGTGTGCTCATCACCAACGGCGACAACGACACCTTCCCCCTCTGGTACGCGCAGGAAGTCGAGGGCGTGCGAAAGGATGTGACGGTGGCAGTGACATCGCTGCTGCGCACCGACTGGTACGTGCGCCAGATGATTCGTCGCCCCATCTATCCGTACGATGCGGCGAAGGGACCGGCGGTGTATCGCGGACGCTCGTGGCCGCTGCCGACGGGATCGCCGGTGACGCTGACGCTCGACCAGGCCGATGCGCTGCCGGAGGTCATCTCGCTTCCGCAGCCGCAGCTCTTCAAGAAGGATGCGATCGAGGCGGTGATTCCTGCCGGCGACTTCTTCAAGGATCAGATCATCGTGTTGCGCGTGATTAAGGACGGCTATCCGAACCGGCCGCTCTATTTCACATCCGGCTCCTATCCGCGCACGCTCGGCCTGAGCAAGTACGTGGCGAACCAGGGGCTCGTCTCGAAGCTCTTCCCCACACCGATCGTCGCGGACAAGCGCTTCGTCGAGATTCCCGGCTACGGCTTCTTCGACCTGCCGCGCACTGACTCGCTCTGGAACAGCTACGCGGCTCCCGCGGCGCTGCTCAAGCGTGGGGAGTGGGTAGACAAGGCGTCGTCGGACATCCCGCTTCGCTACGTGATCACCGCGGCGCTGCTCAGCGACATCTCGAAGTCGCAGGGGGATTCGGTGGCCGGCGCCAAGTATCTGCAGTCCGCCATCGCGATGGCTCGCGCGGCGCGCGTGGAGTCCGTGCTGGGCTTCTCGAAGGCGCCTCCCGCAGGTAACGAGGGCCCAGAGCGGCACTAGAAGCGGGAGCAGGGGCGGCGCCATTCCGCGGCGCCACCGAAACGTTAGCTTTTAGGGATGCCCGCACCGGTCTACCTCGACCATTCCGCGACGACGCCCGTTCGCGCGGAAGTCTTTGCCGCGATGGAGCCGTTCTACGGCCCCAAGTTCGGCAATCCCTCCAGCATCCACAGGTGGGGACGCGAGGCGCGCGCGGCACTCGACGAGGCGCGTGAGCGACTCGCCGCAACGCTCGGCGCGCACTCGGACGAGATCGTGTTCACCTCCGGCGGCACCGAGTCCGACAACCTCGCGATCCTGGGTAGCTGGCGCTTGCTGCGCGACAAGAACGTGGGGAAGCGCGCCGTGGTCACGACGCCAATCGAGCACAAGGCGATTCTCGCGGCTAGCCATCAGGCCGCGCACGAAGGTGCCGAAGAGCGGATTCTGAGCGTGGATGGCGCGGGGCTCGTGCGACGCGAGAGCTTCGATGCGCTCGTGCGCGAGGACGTCGCGATCTGCTCGATCATGTGGGTGAACAACGAGATCGGGACGATCCAGCCGATCGCCGACTTTGCACAGCGCGCGAAGTCGCGCGGCGTGCTCTTTCACACCGATGCGGTGCAGGCGTTCGGGCATATAGCGGTGAGCGCGAAGACCGCTCCGTTCGACATGCTGTCACTCTCCGGCCACAAAATCGGTGCGCCGAAGGGAATCGGCGCGATGTACATTCGTCGCGGCACGTTCGTGGAGCCGCTGCAATTCGGCGGCTCGCAGAATCGCGGCGTGCGCCCGGGCACGGAGAACGTCGCCGCGGCGGTCGCACTCGCGCGCGCGGCGGAGCTTGCGGTGGAGGAGCTCGAGACGGAGATGCCAAGGCTCGAGAAGATGCGCGACTATTTGCAGCGGGAGCTGGAGACGCGGATTCCGGATGCGGTGGTGAACGGCTTGGGTGCGCCGCGCGCGCCGCACATTTTGAACATCTCCGTGCCGGGAACGGACAGCGAGTCGATGCTGATGGCGCTCGACATGTCGGGTGTCGCGTGCTCGTCGGGGTCGGCGTGTCAGAGCGGGACGGTGGATCCATCGCATGTGCTCGAGGCGATCGGGGTGCCGCGCGAGCTTGCGATCGCGGCCGTGCGCATGAGCCTGGGCTCGTTGACGACGGACGCGTGCATCGAGCGGGTGGTGCAGCTCTTCCCGGCGCTCATCTCGAAGGCGCGGCGCCTCGCGGGCGTCGCGAGCTAGGGTTTTGCGATGAGCCGCGAGCGTGTGCTCGTCGCGATGAGCGGGGGCGTGGACTCGTCCGTCGCCGCGGCGCTCTTGGTCGATCAGGGGTACGACGTGATCGGCGCGACAATGAAGCTCTTCTGCTACGGCGACGAGGTGTCCGATCGCCCGTGCTGCTCCCTCGACTCGATCGATGACGCGCGCCGCGTGTGCGAGAAGCTCGGCGTTCCGCATTACGTGCTGAACATGGAGGACGCGTTCGGCCGCGACGTGCTGCGGAACTTCGTGAGCGAGTACGCGCGTGGACGCACACCGATTCCGTGCGTGCGGTGCAACTCGTTCACGAAGTTTCGCGATCTGCTGGGGAAGGCGGACGCGCTCGACGCGAAGTGGATAGCGACGGGGCACTATGCTCGATCGCATGGTGGAGAGTTGTACAGGGGATTGGATCCCGCGAAGGATCAGAGCTACTTCCTGTGGGGAATCGATCGCGCGGTGGTAAGTCGGATGCTGCTGCCGGTTGGTGCGCTGACGAAGGCGGAGACGCGGGCGCGGGCACGGGCGTTGGGACTGCACGTGATAGCCGACAAAGCGGAGAGTCAGGACATCTGCTTCGTGCCTGGTGGGGATCACACCGTTGTTTTGGCGAAGCATCTCGCGGTCGGCGATGCGGCGCTATCGCGTGGGCCGTTCGTGCTGCGCGATGGTCGACAGGTTGGAGAGCACGAGGGCTTCGCGCGATTTACGATCGGGCAGCGGAGAGGGCTGCCGGGTGGATACGCGGAGCCGATGTTCGTGACTGCGATTCGACCGGCGGATCGCGCGGTGGTGATTGGGCCGAGGGATGAGCTCTTGGGGAGCGGGATCATCGCGCGGGAGATGAACTGGCTCGTGGCGGACGCGCCGGGTGTGGGGGCGCAGGTGGAGGTGCAGATCCGGCATCACGCTTCGCCAGCGGCTGCGGAGATCGTGAGGGTTGAGGGGGACGAGATCGAGCTGGCTCTCGACGAGCCGGTGAGCGCGATCTCGCCGGGGCAGTCGCTCGTGCTCTACAGCGGAGCGCGAGTGCTCGGGGGCGGGGTGATCGAGGCTGGGAGGGCGGTGGGAGGGATGAGGGTGGCGAGGGCGCAACTGCCGATTTTCGCGGCGTAGAGTGAATGGACTAATGCGTTGAGCTAGTGGCGGACGTACGACGATTCATAGCCACGCTCTCAGTCACCGATCGAAGACCACCTGTATGGCGATCCTTGCCAAAAATTCTGTTTGATAAATCGAATTCTTTCGTCGAGATTTGCTAACCATTTTGAAGGCTCTCCTCCGAACGGGCGCAATAATTCTTGAGCGAACGAAGGATCCCTGCTGATTCGCCCGATCAGCGGCGTAATTCGGCCGGCGTTGAATCGGCCGAAATCGGGCCAAGTCCCAGGTAGTTCTTCTTTGAGCTCCAGAAGTTTGGACCGCGCGAATACTCATTCACTCGCAGCGCACGCGAGCAACGACGGAGTGTGGTACGACTCCCGTGCCTGGATCGTCGGGGCGCGCCGTCGCTGACCGGCCGCATCAACTGCCACCACTGTCAGGGATCTAACCGTGCACCGCTCCACACGCCTCGCATTACTCGCATCAGTCATCGCGTCAATGCTGAGCGCGTCGCGGACATCTGCCCAAGACCGCGACGCCTCCGGTGCGCCTGGCGACTTCGTCATGCGTGATTTCCACTTTGCGGATGGCTCCGTGCTCTCCGAGCTCCGCATTCACTACGTGACGCTCGGCGCGCCGCGGCGAGATGCCTCAGGCATCGTGCGGAACGCCGTGCTCATCCTGCATGGGACGACCGGAAACGGCGAGGGCTTTCTCAGACGGCAGTTCGCGGGCGAGCTGTTCGGCCCCGGCGACCTCCTCGACACGGCGACACACTACATCATCCTCCCTGACGGCATTGGCACAGGAAAGTCGACAAAACCGAGTGACGGCCTGCACGCGCACTTCCCTCACTACGGCTACCACGACATGATCGTCGCGCAGCACCGTCTGGTCACTGACGGATTGCACGTGAACCACCTGCTCCTGGTGATGGGCACGTCGATGGGCGGAATGCAGACGTGGATGTGGGGAGAGGCATATCCGGACTTCATGGACGGGCTCGTGCCGCTGGCGAGCGTGCCGACGCAGATCGCCGGCCGGAGCCGGATGATGCGCACGATGATGATTGACGACATCCGGAACGACCCGGCGTGGAAGGGCGGCGACTATGTCACGCAGCCGCCCGGACTCACGGCCGCCGTGCAGTTGCTGTTCATGATGACGAGCAGTCCGCTGCAATTGCAGAAGCAGGCGCCGGCGCGCGACAGCGCGGACGCGTACATCCACCAGTACCTCGCGCGCACGGTCGCGAACGAGGATGCGAATGACTACCTGTACCAGTTCTCGGCGTCGTCCGACTACAACCCCGCGCCCGACCTCGAGCACGTTGTCGCGCCGGTACTCGCCATCAACTCCGCGGATGATCAGGTGAACCCGCCCGAGCTGGGACTGATGGAAAAGCTCATATCGCGCGTAAAGCACGGGCGCTACGTGCTCATTCCGATCAGCGACAGGACGCGAGGGCACGGCACTCACTCGCTGCCGGCAGTGTGGAAGGGGTATCTGGCGGAGTTCCTCTTCCAAATCGGTCGCGCGCGCGGAAAATCGCCTTGATGCGTTCACGGAATTCGAACGCACAGCCCACTCGAGACGCCATTCGCGAGCTCGCCTACCGCCGCTCCTCCATCAGCGCCATCATATTCCCCTCCGAGTCCCTGAACGCAACGAGCCAGAGCTCGTGGTCCGGCATCTTCGCGATCATGTGCGGCTCGTCGATGAACTTGACGCCCTTCCCTGCCAGCTCCTTCTTCGTCGCCTCGATATCGGAGACGAAGAAGTAGAGCACCGACGTCCCCGTCGCCTCGCCCTCGGCTTTGCTGAGCATCAGCCGCGTCGTACCGCTCTGAAAGAACGCGAGCGTCGGACCGGCGTCGAAGAGGTGTTTGACGCCCAGCGCGTCCTTATAGAAGTCACGAGCGCGCGCGACGTCCTTGCAGACGATCGCGATCTGGCCGATCCGGCTGTCGCTGAGATTTGGCATGGGCGCCTCCCTGAAATCGCGGGGCCCTTGCCTGGGGCCGATCGCGCGCGGTTAGTTACAGGAGCTAACGATCTGATAGTTACCTTAGCTAACTAATAGTATTGCGCATGGCGCCCGCCACCACAAGACCCCGCACGCCACTGCCCGCAAGGCCGCGGCTCCGCACTATCGACCTCGCCGACCGCCTCCATTCGGCGGCGCTCCACCTCCTTCGCCGCCTCCGCC
>PLMM01000407.1 GCA_003142495.1 Gemmatimonadota bacterium
CGCGAGCCGTTCCTCCTCGAGACGAACGTGCCCGGGATCTTCGCGGCCGGCGACGTCCGGGCCCGCTCCGTCAAGCGGATCGCATCGGGCGTCGGCGAGGGCGCCATGGCGGTCCAGTTCGTGCACCAGCACCTCGCCGGCCTCTGAGGCGCCGGTGGACCTCGAGCCGCTTCGCCGCGTCCCGCTATTCGCCGGGCTGGCCGACGACGAGCTCGAGCGCCTGGCCACCGCCGCCGAGACGGTGGAGCTGGCGCCGAGCGCCGTCCTCCTGCGCGAGGGAGAGGTCGGAGACTCGCTGTTCGTCGTGCTCGCCGGCGAGCTGGCAGTCTCGAAGCGGTCCGGCGCGACCGACGTCCCCCTGGCAATCGTGGGCGCGGGCGAGGTCCAGGGGGAGCTGGCGGTCCTGGAGGGCCGGCCCCGAACGGCCACCGTTCGCGCCATCGGCCCGGCCACGCTCCTCCGTCTGCGGCGTGACGCGCTCATCGACGTTCTCGGCCGTCAGCCCGAGCTGGCGCTCGCGCTCCTGCGCACGATCGCAGGCCGCCTGCGGTCGACGGAGTCGCTGCTCCGCGAGCGGGAGAAGCTCGCGGCGCTGGGAACGCTCGCGGCCGGGCTGGCCCACGAGCTGAACAACCCGGCGGCGGCCATCCGGAGCACGGTCGCCCGTCTGGCGACGCTCGCTGGGGAGTGGGATCGCGCGTCCGCCGCCCTCGGGGCGCTCGGTCCGGACGACCTGGACCCCGACGGCGTGGCCCGCGAGGTGGCCGCCGCCCTCCGCGACGAGCTGGACCGGAGGGCGGCGGCACCGCCGGTCCTGGACTCGCTCGAGGCCGCCGACCGCGAGGACGCGATGGTCGCGCTGCTGGCCCGGCTGGGCGTGGCACGGCCGGCGGAACCGGCCGCGACGCTCGTCGCGTTCGGCTGGGACGGCAACGAGCTGGACGACATGCTCGCGCCGTTCGGCAGCGACGAGGCTCGCCACGTGGTGCTCGCGTGGCTGGCGGCCGGCGCGCTGGGGCGCCAGCTCCTGGGCGAGATCGGGGCCGCCGCCGAGCGGATCGGCGAGATCGTGGCCTCGGTCAGGGAATACAGCTATCTCGATCGCGCACCGGTCGGCGAGGTGGACGTGATCGCCGGCATCGAGAGCACGCTCGTGATGCTGCGGCCGCGCCTGAAGGCCGGGATCGAGGTCCGCCGCTCCTACCCCACGGTTCGGCCGCGCATCGAGGCCTTCGGGAGCGAGCTCAACCAGGTCTGGACGAACCTGGTCGTCAACGCGGCCGACGCGATGGAGGGCCGCGGCGTCCTGGAGGTCACCGTCCGGGCGGATCCGCCGCTCGAGCCGGGCTTCCCGACCGGGTCGGAGCCCACCGCGGCGCCGGGCGTCCGCGTGGACATCTGCGACTCGGGGTCCGGGATCCCGGAGGAGGTCCGGGCCCGGATCTTCGAGCCGTTCTTCACGACGAAGGACGAGGGCACGGGGCTCGGCCTGAGCGTGAGCTACGGGATCATTGCGGCGCACGGCGGCACGATCACGATTCCGAAGAGCACGAGCGAGGGGACGACGTTCCGCGTCTCGCTGCCGGCGTACGATCCGGCGGGGCATAGCAATGGTGGCGTCGCCACCGTGCTCGCGACGCCGTCGCCGCTGGCGGGGGTGCGGATGCTCTTTGTAACGTCGGACTCGACGATGCGGGGGAGCGTGCAGGCGTTCGCGCGGCTGCGCGGCTTTCGCGTGACGTCGGCGAGCGATAGTGCGGCGGCGCTGGCGTGCGTGCGGAGCGAAGCATTCGATCTGGCGGTGTGCGATCTGGATGCGCCGGGGCTACGCGCGCCCGGCTTCATCTCATCGCTCCGGAGCGAGCAGCCGCCTCTCGCGAGAAAGCTGCTCTTTCTGAACGCGTCGAAGGAGGATGAGGCGTCGTACCAAGGGAAATTGCTGGCCAAGCCGTTCGAGTTGGACCTGATGGAGGGTGCGGCGGCGGGAGTGTTGAACGGTGGCAAGCGCGTGTCAGGGGTGCAGCTACAGCAGTCATAACGGGCTTAACTGCCGTTGCGCTCGCTTGGCACGGTCGTGTAAAGCAAGGAGGACGTGCGAGTGAAAAACAACACGATGATGTACATCGGCATGCTGGGCGTGGTGGTCGTCATCTGCGTCATCAGCATCGCTTATCGTCTGCAGAAGCTCGCCGCGCAGCGCGTGGACGCGGAGAAGCGCGCGTCGCTCGCCTTCGACGAGATGAACCGGACGACGAAGGAGCTGCGTACGCGAAAGGGGAACGATCCGATCGACGACCCGTCGCTGACTCCCGGCGAGCGGCTGCGTCGCATGTACCCGGGCGTGCAGCGCACGACGGCCGTGACGGACGGAGAGAGCAGCTAGCGTTCCAAGCTAGCGCTCCAAGCCAGCGCTCCAAGCTAGCGCTCCAGTGCCGCGCTAGATTGCGGGAAGCATGGCATTCTTTCCGGAGTTCCCGTTCACGGGCAAGCGCGTCGACTCCTTCCTGGCGCGCATTCCACGATCGCTCGTTCCGATGGCGCTCGTCACCGGGATCGCGGTGCACTCGTACTTCTGGTTCGTGCTCGCGCGTGCGAGCGTGAACTTCGGCCTGATCGGGCTGCTCCTCGCGTTCTCGGCGCGCTTCGTCCTCCTGCTCGCGCTCTCCACCGTCTATCTCGCGAACCATCCCGTGCGTCAGTGGATTTGGCGCGCGCCGGCGTTTTTGGTGCTCGAGGCCGCCGTCGAGTCGATCTACGTCGCCGTGCTGATCAGGATCCGCGTCGAGCGCATCGGAACCGAGCACGCGCAGCGGCACGACTGGTGGAGCATCGTCTCGGATATCTGGGTCTATAATACCCTTGCGATTCTCTCGTTCAGCCTGGTCCTCGCGGTGGTCGTGCAGACGGTGCGGTATGCGTTGCTCAAGCACGAGCATCGCGATTCGACGGTGATCAAGATTCACGACGAGCGCGAGATGGAGAAGGCAGAGGAGCGGATCGAGGCGCGCGAGGAGCGGGCGGCGGAGAAGCGCGACACGGGGTCGCATCAAGCGCTGTAGCTCTGCGAAGCCGTTAGCTTTCACGCTGTCTCTCACCATGTGTCGCCATGCCATACGATGAACGCTTTGTCGCTCCGATGCGCGAGGAGCTCACCCGCCTCGGCGTCCGCGAGCTTCGCACGGTTTCCGATGTGGACGCGCAGCTGAAGGACGCGCACGGGACGACGCTGGTCGTCGTCAACTCGATTTGCGGATGTGCCGCGCGTAATGCGCGCCCCGCGGTCGCGATGGCGCTCAAACACGCGACCAAGCCCGATGCGGTGACGACGGTGTTCGCGGGGCAGGATCTCGACGCGACGGAGCGCGCGCGCGGCTACTTCACGGGCTATCGTCCGTCGTCGCCGCAGATCGCGCTCATGAAGGACGGGAAGGTCGTCTTCATGCTCGAGCGCAATCGCATCGAGGGGCGTACGTCGACGGAGATCGCGGCGGATCTCGTGGGCGCCTTCGATTCGTACTGCGCGGGTTAGGCCTATTTGGCACAGCCTCTGCTAGTTTTGACCGCAGAACACAGACGGAGAG
>PLMM01000296.1 GCA_003142495.1 Gemmatimonadota bacterium
ATATTGGCGGCGAAAGCGAGCTTTGTGCTGGCGCTGTTGTATACGGCGGATCGAACGCAGGTGGTGCTCATGCGGCGCACGCGGCCGGCGTGGCAAGCCGGACGCGTAAATGCGCTTGGCGGGCGCTTAAAGGATGGCGAGCTCGCGAAGGACGCAGCTCGGAGAGAGGTGCGAGAGGAGAGCGGGGTGGATGTGGCGCAGTGGATTGAGGTGCTGGTGTGGGAGGATGCAGAGTATCGGATGCACGTAATGCGCGCGGTGACCGAGCTCGCGCGTGGGGCGCGTACGATGGAAGATCAGGAGGTTTTTCTCGCGGATATCGATGCGCTGCCGGCGAACGTGATCGACAATCTGCGATGGCTGGTACCGCTGGCGCTGGATGCAGACGTGAACTTTCCGATCGAGGTGCGGAGCGCGGCCAGTGGTGGCTCGGGACTTACGGATCGCGGTCGAGTGGAAGACTCAGCCTGAGTGGAATTGGCGCGCTCGGAGACGATTGATAGCTGGCGAGTGGCGCAATTCCGAGTCGTAGCTGCATGCTGAAAGCGACGCGGTGTCCAAAGTCCTTCATTTGCTCCGTACGATCGCCCGCGAAGTGCGCGTCCAGAGTCATGTCGAGCGTTTCGAGCCAGCGCGCGAAATGCGCCGCGGTGAGTCCGAGCATGGCCAGATGGGGCCGGAACGCGTTACCCGTGTAGCGCCCCGAGTGAAAGACGAGTGTCGACCAAAAGTCGACGATGCGCGGCATGTGCGACGGCATGTCTACCGCCTCGAAATAGCTCGCAAGCAGGCTGTCCTTCGATACGCTCGCGTAGAAATCCATCAGGAGCTCGTGCAGATCCTCTTCTTGCAGGTCTCGCTCTGGGATCAGGGTGCGTGGGGTCATAGGTCGGCGAAAGCCGTGGCCAATGTGGGCGTGAAAGCGTACGGGAAAGCTAGCCGGTGCGCCGGCGGCTATTCGCTCGCGTCGATGCGAACGATCGAACCATAGTCATTGGTATCACGCGTGGATCAGAAGCGACGTTTCCAAACCGGGGAGTGAGCGATGCCGGAGCTACCTGACATCACCGTGTATCTGGAGCAGCTCGAGCGGCGGATAGTGGGGGAGCCGCTGGAGAAGCTCGTGATCGCGAAGCCGTTTGTGCTGCGGACGTTCGATCCGCCGGTGTCGGAGATCGCAGGGACGAGCGTGCGCGGGGTGCGGCGGATGGGGAAGCGGATCGTGCTCGAGATGGATGACGAGCGATTCATCGTGATTCATTTAATGATCGCGGGGCGGTTCAAGTGGCGCGCGGTGGGCGGGAAGCTGCCGCCCAAGGGGTCGATCCTCGCTGCCTTTCACTTTCCGACGGGCGTGCTGGTGCTGACGGAGGCGGGGACGGCTCGTCGTGCGTCGATGCATCTGGTGCGCGGGGAGGCGGGGTTGCGCGACTTCGACAGAGGCGGGCTCGAGGTGCTGAGCGCTACGCTCGAGGAATTTTCGCGGCGGCTGACGACTGAGAACCACACGCTGAAGCGCGCGCTGGCGGATCCGCGATTGTTCAGCGGAATCGGGAATGCGTACTCGGATGAGATTCTGCATCGCGCGCGGCTGTCACCGGTGATGCTCACGCGGCGCATCCGCGAAGAGGAGATTTCGCGATTGTACGAGGCGACGCGCGCGACGCTGGTGGAGTGGACTGCTCGGCTTCGTGCGGAGGCGGGTGAAAACTTTCCGGAGAAGGTGACCGCGTTCCACGACGAGATGGCGGTGCACGGCCGCTTCGGCGAGCCGTGTCGCGTATGCGGGTCGACGGTGCAGCGGATTCGGTATGCGTCGAACGAGACGAACTATTGTGCGCGGTGCCAGACAGGCGGGAAGCTGTTGGCGGATCGCGCGCTGTCGCGGCTGTTGGGGAAGGACTGGCCGAAGTCGATCGACGACATCGAGTGAAGGGACGTTACGCGCAGTTCCGCGCGTCGCTGATCACTCCGTCGACTATGCCGGAAGGACGACCCAGTTCATGAAGAAGTAGATCCACGCGCCGTACGCGAGGCCGTACGCGAGGCCGTACGCGAGGCCGTACGCGAGGCCGTACGGGATCGGCGGAGCGGTGGCCCCTCGCGGGCGTTCGGTCGTGGAATTCATGGAGAACCGTGGTGAAATTGGGGTTGTCCGCCCGGACGCCCGGGGGCGCATGCCGCGAGGTACGCTAACAGGCAGGCGGGCGTCCCGGGAATGACCATCTGACTCGCGCACGCGTCTAATTGGTATGACGAGATCACGCCGAGCGGCCTTCGGGGCCGTATTGATTGCCGCCGCCGTGTTGGCGCTGGTGGTGGAGAAGGGGCTGTGGCGCCCTGGCACCGGCGCGGTGGTCGAGGCCTCGGCCGCCGAGGTTGGGGCGGGCACCGATTCGATCGCACTGGCGAAGGTGGCGCTCGACAGCTGCTCGAAGATCACCGGCGACAAGATTCCGTGCTACGAGAAGCACCTGATTCCACTGGTCGATCGCGGCGGCCCCAAGCTCGCGATGGGCACGCTGATGCAGGTGGCGAATGGTGATCGCGATGTGCGCGGCTTCGGGCACGTGTACGCGCACGCGATCGGCATCCACGCCTTCGACGCGGACAAGAATGTCGAGCGCACCTTCTCGAGCTGCACGGATGCCTTTCAGTCCGGCTGCTACCATGGTGTGATCGAGGCGTACTTCGCGAATTCGGGGAAGGTCGACTCGCAGTCGGTCACGGCGCTTTGCGTGCCGTGGTCGCAGCCGGGGGTGTACGGGTGGTTGCGCTTCCAGTGTGCGCACGGGCTCGGGCACGGACTCACGATGCACTACGAGCACAATCTCGTGAGCTCGCTCAAGGGGTGCGATCTGCTCGTCGAGGATTGGGATCGCCAGTCGTGCTACGGCGGCGCGTTCATGGAGAACGTCGTCGATGCGACGGAGCCGCATCACGGGATGCCGGGGATGGACATGCCGGAAGAGGCGCGGTCGTTCAAGCAGATCGACAAGAACAACCTGAACTATCCGTGCTCGATCTTGCCTGAACGATATCTGACGACGTGCTATCAGAATCAGGTGTCGATCATCATGTACTTCGACGACCACAAGATGCCGGCGGTCGCGAAGGACTGCATGAAGGTGCCGGAGGCGTATCGCTACATGTGCTTCACAGGCTTCGGCACGGACATCAACTCGTTCGTCGTCGGCGATCATCTGAAGGCGATCGATCTCTGCACGAATGCGCCGGAGAAGTACCGCGAATGGTGTATCATCGGCGTCGTGAAGAACATCATCGACGTGAGCGCGAAGACCGCGGATGGCGTGTCGTTCTGCCAGAAGGTGGACGAGCACCATCTCAAGTCGCGCTGCTACGAGGCGGTGGGCGAGGAGTCCGTGAGCCTCGAGCCGAAGCCGGAGATTCGCGAGACGTTCTGCGCGGTGAGTGAGCCTGGGTATGTCGAGGCGTGCCGCTTTGGAGCGCGGCTGATCACGGTTGCGCCTCCGGGGCTCAAGGCGGAGTGATCTCGAAGGGGAGGTTGGAGCGCTTGCTAACGCTGGCTAGCCAGCTCCCGGTTCGGCGAGCACATTGGGAGTTGTGCCGATGAGCGACGTCACCGAATCTGAGATGAGCCCATGAGAAATGCTTGGACATGAATGAAGTCCAACGCCGGCGCACTCGGGAGATGTTCCTGGCCTGGCTCATCACCGTCGCCTTGATGGCGATCGGGTTCGTGCTCGAGCGCAACGTGGACAATCGACAGCTCGGTTATTCCGCACCTGAGCTCTCGACGCTGAGTGCGAAAGCCGCCTTCTTCACGGGGGTCAAGTTCTCCCTGGTCGAGTTGATGGTGCTCTCTACCATCCTGCGACCATGGTCGTTTACAGCGCGAACGCGCTATCGCGCGCTCATCGCGCTCCTCCTGTTCGCGCCCTATACAGCTCTGCTCCTGTTAATCGGTCCCGGCGGAAAGCTCTCTTTCATGGTTCACGGAATTTGGCTGGCGGTGATCGTGATCATGCTCTTTTTTGCCTCGATTTCGCCCATTCAGGCGACGGTACCTCCCGATCAGGAGAAACAAACCCCGTAGGCAGATCGGCGAGTGCTGCCCGCACGGCGCTGGTTCGGCACTTGCCCCGAGAGTGTGGTCTCCTCTCAATTTCCCCCATGTCGGACGACCAAAAACCACATACCCTCACGGGCGCCTTCCGCATGCACGAGAGGGTGCGCTCGCGCTTCCTCGAGAGCGAGCACGACGTGATCGTCTATCTCCCCCCGGGATACGACGAGGACGTTGGGCGTCGCTATCCCGTGTTGTACATGCAGGACGGCCAGAATCTCTTCGACGAGGCCACGGCGTTTGCGGGTGAGTGGCGGCTGGACGAGGCGGCCGAGCAGATGATTGGCGCGGGGCTCGTTGCGCCGCTCATCATCGTTGGCGTGTACAACGCCGGCGCCTATCGGATCGACGAGTACACGCCCACGCGCGACTCGGCGAAGCGCGCCGGTGGCAACGCGGACAAATACGGGCGCATGCTCGTCGACGAGCTCAAGCCGTTCATCGACTCGGAGTATCGCACGCTCGCTGATGCGGCGAACACCGGGATCGGCGGCTCGTCGCTGGGCGGGCTGGTGTCGCTGTATCTCGCGCTCAAGTATTCGGGAATTTTCTGGAACGTCGCGGTGCTCAGCCCAAGTGTGTGGTGGGACAACCGGTTCATCGTGCGGCGCGTGCGCGCGCTCAATGCCGCGCCGCCGCTCCGTGTGTGGCTGAGTACGGGGACGGCGGAAGGCGACGGCG
>PLMM01000353.1 GCA_003142495.1 Gemmatimonadota bacterium
CGCGGGTGCAGGGTGACTTTCGTTTACCGCGTTCGTGGCGCGTCAGGCGAGACGATCGAATTCCCTCGCGTCGACCACACGTGGAGAATGTTCAAGCTCGTGTTGCCAAAGGCCCGGCGCTATCAGGGATTCCCCACGTTATCAATGGGTGTATGCCGGACAGCCGCGACGCCGAGAGCTGTCGTGCTGTGCGGGATTCCCGCACCTTCTTTCCACGCTTTGCCCGACAGATGGAAGCCCGCTTCCATGTGACCGTTGAGAGAGGCGTCGACGCTGTGGCAGCTACTGCCACGACTATTCTGCCTGTGCCGGTGTTCGTACCGGGCGGGTGTACGAGGAGGACGGCCGGATCTCGCCGGAGCGGCGCTCCGACTCGTCCATGCGCCCACAGTGCTCCTCGTGGGCAGTCACGACACACAGGTTCTCGAATACAACCGCACGGCGATCGCCGCCTTGCAAGGGGAAGCGGAGTTGATCGTCATCCCGCGTGCGACACATCTCTTCGAGGAGCCGGGCACGCTCGAGCAGGTGGCGGAGATCGCGCGCGATTGGCTTGCCCTCAGGCTGCCCAATCGAGGAAGCGTGGGCGCCTCGGCCGCGCTGCCGAACCCCGGTCCAGGTGTCGTTGCGTGATCTCGGCAGCCGGTGGCGCGAGCGTCGAAGCTTCGGCCGCATCGTCACACCATCCGCTCGTGGTGCGAGATGACTTTGATTCCGCACCACTGACGGCTGCGGCCGACGCCGGCACTGATGAAGCGCTGCGCATGTGCGATTCGACATCGTCGGGATTGACGCAGGAGGAGGCAGCCCGCCGGCTTGCGAATTCCGGCCCAAACGAGATCGCCTCGGAACGGCCGATGAGCCGTGCGCGACGGCTCCTCCACGCACTGCGCAATCCGCTCGTCATCCTCCTATCCGTGCTCGCCGCGCTGTCGTTGGGCTCGGGAGACGTGCGCTCCGCGTCCGTCATCGCCCTCATGATCGTGCTCGGGGTCGCGCTTCGGTTCGTCCAGGAAGCGCGCGCTGATGCATCCGCCGCAGCGCTGCGTGCGATGATTCACGTCACTGTCGAGGTGCGGCGCGATGGGGAGCCGCGGGAAATTCCGTTGCGCGACGTCGTGCCGGGCGACGTGGTCATCGTCGCCGCGGGCGACATGATTCCAGCGGACGTACGACTATTGACGGCGCGCGATCTGTTCGTGAGCCAGTCGAGTCTCACCGGCGAGTCGCTTCCGGTCGAAAAGAGCGAGACCGTGCTCGTCGACACGAGCACGCGGCCCGCGCTCGAACGCGCCAATCTCTGCTTCCTCGGCACGAGCGTGCAGAGTGGCACGGCGACGGCCGTCGTGGTGCGCACCGGCGGCGCCACTCTGTTCGGGAACATCGCGCAGCACGTGACGGCCGAGCCGCCACCATCGGCGTTCGATCGCGGCGTCAGTCGCTTCACCTGGCTCATGATAGGATTCATGGCCGTGATGGTGCCGCTCGTCTTCATCATCAACGGCCTCACCAAGCACGACTGGAAGGAGGCCTTCTTCTTTTCGCTCGCAGTCGCAGTGGGACTCACGCCCGAGATGCTCCCCATGATCGTCTCGGTGTGTCTGTCGAAGGGCGCAGTGGCAATGGCGCGCAAGAAAGCGATCGTGAAGCGGCTGGACGCGATTCAGGACGTTGGCGCAATGGACATCCTGTGCACCGACAAGACCGGCACGCTCACGATGGACACGGTAATTCTCGAGCGCTATTGCGACGCGCAGGGGCACGAGTCGAGTCGCGTGCTCCTCGACGCGTTGTTGATCAGCCAGATGCAGACGGGGCTCAAGAGTGCGCTCGACCTCGCCGTATTGCAGCACGGGCCGCGTCACCCGGAGCTGCACCTCGAGCAGTATCGCAAGGTAGACGAGATCCCTTTCGACTTTTCGCGCCGGATGATGTCGGTCGTCGTCGCATCGGGGGAGGCCGACCTGCGGCTGCTCGTGAAGGGCGCGCCCGAAGAAGTACTCAAGCGGTGCACGAGCTTCGAGATCGAGGGCGCATCATTCCCGGTGGAGGCTGGTCACACCGATGCGTTGCACGAGCAGTACGACGGGCTCAGCGCACAGGGATTTCGAGTGCTCGCGGTCGCCCATCGCAGCGTCTCGCCGAAGCCTGCCTTCACTCCGGCGGATGAGCGCGATCTCACGCTTGCCGGCTACGTCGCCTTTCTCGATCCACCGAAGGAAACGGCGGGACCCGCGATTGCCGCGCTCGCTGCTTCGGGCATCCGCGTCAAGGTGCTCACGGGTGACAACGAGCTCGTCACGCGAGCGGTCTGCGCGCGCGTGCGGCTCGACATGCCAACGGATACCGTGCTGCTGGGCGCGGCTGTCGAAAAGATGACCGACGCGGAGCTTCAAGGCTCGGTCGAGAGCACGGCGATTTTCGCGCGCCTCGCGCCCGAGGACAAGGCACGCATCATCAGGGCGCTCCAGGCGCGTGGACACGTCGTCGGGTTTCTTGGCGATGGCATCAACGACGCCCCGGCCCTGCGCGCCGCCGATGTCGGCATCTCGGTGGACGGCGGCGTGGACGTGGCGAGAGAAGCCGCGGACATCATCCTGCTCGAGAAGAGCCTGATGATCTTGCAGGATGGGGTGCTTGAGGGTCGAAAGGTGTTCTCCAACATCCTCAAATACGTGCGCATGGGAGCAAGCTCGAACTTCGGCAACATGTTCAGTGTGCTCGGCGCGAGCGCGCTTCTTCCTTTCGTTCCAATGGCGCCGATACAGGTGCTCATGAACAATTTGCTCTACGATTGTTCTCAGGTACCGATCCCCACGGACAACGTGGATCCCGAACAGATCGCGCATCCACGCCCATGGGACATTGGCGAGATCGGTCGCTACATCCTCATGATCGGCCCCCTGAGCTCGATTTTCGACTACACCACCTACGCCATCATGTGGTTCGTCTTCGCTGCGCGGACGCCCGCCCACGCGGCGCTCTTTCAAACCGGATGGTTCGTGGAATCGCTGATGACGCAAACGCTCATTATCCACGTCATCCGCACGAACAAGATCCCGTTTCTACAGAGCCGTGCGAGTTGGCCGCTGATCGCAACGACGGTGGCAGTCATGGTGGCGGGGCTCTGGCTGCCCATCTCCCCGCTCGCCGCGGCGCTGGGATTCGTCGCGCTTCCAGGAGCGTACTGGCCACTGCTCGCGCTCACGCTGCTGCTGTACGTCTCGGTAACTCAAATGGCGAAGATGCTGCTCATTCGACGCCACTGGATCTGAACGGCGGCGAGCGGCCGCGCTGCTCAGGCTGCGACGATCTGTACGCGCGCGTCGACGATCGTTGCGCCGTGTTCGTGAACGATGACCGGATTCAAGTCGAGCTCCCCGATCTCGGGATGCGCGTCGACCAGCGCTCCCACGCGCATGATTGTGTCGACGAGCGCCGGCACGTCGCGCGCCGGCGCTCCCCGATAGCCCGTGAGCAGCGGATACGTCCTGAGCGCACGGACCATCTCGTTCGCATCGAGCGCCGTGATCGGCGTGAGTCGCACCGACACGTCCTTCAGCAGCTCCACCAGCACGCCGCCCGCGCCACACGCCACCACAGGACCGAACTGCGGGTCGTGCACGACGCCGACGATCATCTCCACTCCCGGGCCGGACATGCGCTGCACCACGAATCCTCCCGGTGCGTGTCCCGATGCGCGGAGACGCGCATTCATGTCCTCGGCCACTGCGAGCACGGCATCCGGCTTCAGCTGCAGACGCACCATTCCAGCATCGGTCTTATGCACGAGTCCCGGTGAGATCGCCTTGAGCGCGAGCGTGCCGCCCATTGTGCCCGCAGCGCGTGCCGCCGCCGCCGGCGCCTCGACCACCTGCTGTTCGGCCAGGGGGAGACCGTACGCCGAGAGCAGCGTCGCCACCTCGCCCGGCAGCAGCCACTCAGCGCCCCGCGCGCGCGCAGCCGCGACGACAGCCGCCGCCTCGGCAACGCGCAGCGTCTCGAATCGTGGAAGAGGTACGTCCGGACGACGCAGCCAATCGCCGTAAATCGCGACCCGTCCCAGCGCGATCGCTGCATCCTCCGGAAATGCGTACGACGCAAGCTGCACATCCCCGGATCGCAGCGCCTCCGGCGTTCCTCGCGACTGCATGAAGACGGTCAGCACGGGCATGGCGCCGCCGAGCGCGTGGGCGCCCTCCGCGATCGCGCGGGCCGCGTCCTCCGGTGACGTGACGAGTGGCGGAACGAAGATCACGATCATCGCGTCGACGCCCGCATCACCGCCGACGATTCGCATCGACTCGCGGTACTGCTCCGCCGTCGCCGAGGCGATCATGTCGACCGGATTCTGGACGCTGGCCGAGGGTGATAGCGCGGCACGCAGCGCGAGCCGTGTCGCTTCGGTGAGCGCCGCTATTTCGAGCCCCTCCGCGACGCACGCGTCGGCACAAAGAATTCCGGGCCCGCCTGTGTTCGTCAGAATTGCCACGCGGCGTCCACGGGGCTGCCGCTGGTGAGCGAGGAGCGACGCCACATCGAACATTTGCGCCAGCGTGTCGGTGCGGATCACCCCCGCTTGCAGGAAGAGTGCGTCGACCGTGACATCGGATGCGGCGATGAGCGCGCCGGTATGCGAGCTGGTCGCGCGAGCGCCCGCTGGCGTGCGCCCGCTCTTCACTGCGACGATGGGCTTCACACGCGCCACCCGGCGTGCAACGCGGGAAAAGTTGCGCGGATTGCCGAACGACTCGAGGTACAGCAGGATCACCTTCGTCCGCTCGTCTTGCTCCCAGTAGCGCAGAAGATCGTTGCTCGACACATCCGCCTTGTTCCCCACCGACACGAAGCTCGAGATTCCGAGGCCGAGCATGCCGGCGTAGTCGATGATGGCGAGACCGAGCCCGCCACTTTGCGACATGAAGCCCACGCTTCCGGCTGGTGGTGGTGCCGGAGCGAACGTGGCATCCAGCCGCACCGCGGGATCGGTGTTGACCATCCCCATGCAGTTCGGGCCGATGAGCCGCATCCCTCCGTCACGGACGATGCGCATGAGCGCCTCCTGCCGCTCGCGTCCCTCCGGGCCGATCTCGGAGAAGCCTGCGGAGATGACGATGAGCGCCTTCACGCCCTTCCGTCCGCACGCGGTCGCGATGTCGAGCACCCGGTCCGCCGCGACCACGATCACGGCGAGGTCGACCGTGCCGGGCACGTCTTCCACCGTCGGGTACGAAACGATGCTCTGTACTTCCTGGGCATTCGGGTTCACCGGATAGAGGCGACCCTTGAACTCGTAGCGCAGCAGGTTGTGGAAGAGCTCCGCGCTGATCGTACCGCGGCGGCGCGAGGCTCCGATCACGGCAACCGACTGCGGCCGAAAGAACGGCGTCAGCGTGTGCACCGTTGCGTCCCATTCGTCGTCAAACGCGGAGGCTGTCATGGACCGTGGGGAGATGCGCCCACGACGCTCGCGGCGAGCGGCGTGATTGCCGGAATGATAGTGTGTCCGTACATCAATGATGATAAAGCATCGGCAGTGACGTCCAAGGAGCATCGCACCGTGACGCGCGCGGCACATCAGGAGCCAAACGTTCTCCGCCTGAAGCGGCTGGGGATCGACACGTATCAGGAGCTCGTAATTTTCATGTCGACCGCCTCCCCCATCTGCCGCTCCGAGGGGTGGGCGGCGCAGTCGCGTGTGCAGGTCTCGCACAACGGTCGCTCAATCGTGACGACGTTGAACGTCACGACCTCGGCGCTCCTCGGTCCGGATGAGGCCAGCCTTTCCGAGGCCGCCTGGCGCGTCCTCGGCGCGGCCGAAGGCGATCTCGTGCGACTCACGCACGCATTGCCGGTCGAGTCGTTGAGTCAGGTGCGCGCAAAAGTGTATGGCGAGAAGCTGACGGCGGCGGGCATCGCATCGATCGTTCGCGACATCGTGGCGGGACGCTATTCCGACATCGATCTGGCGGCGTTCGTCACTGCGTTCGGCGGTACGAAGACCGACCTCGACGAGACCATCGCGCTCACCACTGCGATGATCGAGACGGGCGAACGATTGTACTGGGGCCGTGCGCCGATCGTCGACAAGCATTGCGTTGGCGGGCTGCCGGGCAACCGCACGAGCATGATCGTCGTGCCGATCGTGGCCGCGTGCGGACTCACGATACCCAAGACTTCGTCGCGCGCCATCACGTCGCCTGCGGGGACCGCGGACGCCATGGAAACAGTGGCGCCCGTAGATCTCGATCTCACCCAGATGCGCCACGTCGTCGAGCGCGAGGGCGCGTGCATCGTGTGGGGTGGCCGCGTGCGCTTGGCACCCGCCGATGATGTGATCATCAGCGTCGAGCGGTCGCTCGACTTCGACAGCACCACGCAGCTCGTCGCCTCGGTGCTGTCGAAGAAGGCGGCCGCTGGCTCGACGCACGTCGTGATCGACATACCCGTTGGCCCTACCGCCAAGGTCAGATCGACGGTGGCCGCCGGCCTGCTCGAGTCGATGTTCGAGGCTGTCGGCGCGAAAATCGGTTTGTCCATTCGCGTCGTGCGAACCGACGGCACACAGCCCGTTGGGCGGGGCATCGGTCCCGCGCTCGAAGCGCGCGATGTGCTCCGTGTGCTGCGCCAGTCGCCGGATGCGCCGGAAGACTTGCGCGCGCGTGCGCTCATGCTCGCGGGCTCCGTGCTGGAAGTGGGTGGCGCTGCGCCCGCAGGAGCGGGCCTCGCGCGAGCGCAGGCAACGCTCGAGAGCGGCGATGCGCTTCGCAAATTCGAGGCGGTGTGTGGCGCGCAAGGTGGAATGAGAGAGCCGGCGATCGCCCCCCTCACGCACGTGGTACGCGCGACGCGCCCGGGGCAGGTCATCGGCATCGACAACCGTCGGCTTGCCCGCCTCGCGAAACTCGCCGGCGCGCCGCGCGCCGCGTCCGCGGGGCTCGAGCTTCACGCGCGTCTCGGCACCAAGGTCCACGGCGACGAACCACTCATGACGATTTACGCCGAAGCGCAGGGCGAACTGGACTACGCGCGCGAGTATCTCGCCGCCAATCCACAGGTGATGGATCTCGAGGACAGTTGACGCCATGACCGGCCCGCTCGTGTT
>PLMM01000196.1 GCA_003142495.1 Gemmatimonadota bacterium
GAAGCGCCCTACTCCGGCATGGAGCACCAGAGCGCCGTCACTTACGGCAACCACTTCACCAACGGCTACCTGGAGCGCGACTGGACCGGCGTCGGCGTCAGCACCAAGTTCGACTTCATCATCATTCATGAGAGCGCGCATGAGTGGTTCGGCAACAGCATCACGACGAAGGATATCGCCGACTCGTGGGTGCACGAGGGCTTCGCGAACTACGCCGAAGCGATCTACGAGGAGTGCCAGGAAGGGAAGGAGAAGGGCGCACTCTACGCGATCGGCGAGCGCGCGAACATCAAGAACGACATGCCCGTCGTCGCGCAGTACGGACTGAATCGCGAAGGCTCCGGCGACATGTACGAGAAGGGCGGCAACATGCTCCACACCATTCGCCAGATCATCGGCGACGACGAGAAGTGGCGCTCGATTTTGCGGGGGCTGAGCAAGACGTTCTACCATCAGACCGTCACCGGCGCGCAGATCGAGGAGTACATCAGCCAGCAGGCCGGCATCGATCTGAGCAAGGTGTTCGCGCAATATCTCACGACGACGCAAATCCCCGTGCTCGAGTACAGCACGAAGGGAAACACGCTCACCTATCGATGGTCGAACGTCGTTCCCGGCTTCGACATGCCGGTGCGCGTGACCCTCGCCGATTCGGGCTACGCGATGATCAAGCCCACGACGTCACCGCAAACAACGAAGCTCGCGTTGAAGGATCCCGCGAGCTTCAAAGTCGACTCGAACTTCTTCGTGACGTCGCACCGCCAAGAGCGCCGCTAGCTCACTGCTTCTCGATCGGGATGCGCACGTGCGTGTCCGCCCACGACACATCCATCGTCGCCTTCTTCGGTGACGCCGCCGTCAGCGAGATCGCGAGAATCTCGACCGGCGCCGCAAGATGCTCGGCGCTCACCGTCCCCGTGCCGACGTCCTTCGCGCGCACCTTCGCATCGATGTCGACGCCCCAGCGCTTCGCATCAGAGTTCACCACCACCTGCCAGTCCTTCGCGGTGGGAATCACGTAGATCGAATACCATCCCGGCTCGACCTTCACGCCGGCGATGCTCGCACGGAACGGCACGTAGAGCGCCGTCGCCTCATCGGCCCCCATACGCCACGGCTCGGCGTACGGCACGAGCTTCCCCATGATCTCGCGGCCGTTCACGTGCGGACGACCGTAGCACACCTTCACCGTTCCCCCATCCATCGCAACGGACGCGGAGTCGTGAGCGCTCTTCCGCTTTTCGAGCTCGCCCGGCTTGGCCCGGAACCAGCATGCGTCGGCCGCCTGCAGCGCCGCGTGCGTCGCCGTGCTGATCGGCGCGCGCTTCGCAGCGACGAACACCGCTGCACACGCGAGAATGGCTATGAAGCTCGAGCGATTCCTTCTCATCAAATCCTCCGAGGATTGTCTCATGTCCCTAAAGGTAGCTCGGCGTTTGCCTCGCTCAACACGCTACCTTTCATCGATGCCCGTTTCCGCCCTCCACGCGCTCGCCGAACGACTCGGCATTCTCCCGGAATACGTGGATCAGACCGGGCGCGAAATCCGCGTCACGGCAGACGAGTCGCGCGTCGCGATAATAGCCGCGATGGGCTTCGACGCGACCACCGAGGAGCGCGCCGCCTACGCACTCGCGCTGCTCGACGCACGCGAGGCCGCGCGCACGCTGCTCCCCGTGCGCGTGATCGTCCACGGCTCCGACTTCTCGCTGCCCGAGCGCGGCGCGACGCTCACGCTCGAGCGCGGCGGCGACTGGCGCGAAGAGAAGGAGCTCCCCATCGGCTACCACACGCTCACCGCCGGCGCCGAAAGCCAGACGCTCATCGTCGTCCCGCCAAAGTGCATGGCGCCGATCCGCCGCGCGATGGGGCTGATCGCGAACCTGTACGCCGTGCGCAGCGACCGCAACTGGGGCGTAGGCGACATCACCGATCTCGCCACCATCGCCGAGTGGAGCGGTGAGAAGGGCGCAGCCTTCGTCGGCGTCAACCCGCTCCACGCCCTCCGCAACCGCGGCCACGACATCTCGCCGTACAGCCCCGTCAGCCGGCTCTATCGCAATCCGATCTACATCGATGTCACCGCCGTTCCCGAGCTCAACGAGTGCGTCGACGCGCGCGCACTCCTCGACGATCCCGACACGCAGGCCGCGCTCGTCTCCCTCCGCTCCAGCACGCACGTCGACTACGATCGCGCCTGGGCCCTCAAGCGCCGCGCGCTCGAGATGCTCCATCGCACCTTCATCATCCGCCACCGCGATGCGCGCTCCGGCCGCGGCCGCGACTATCGCACGTACATCGAGCAGGAAGGCGCGACACTCGTCAACTTCGCCACCTTCTGCGCGCTCGAAGATCACTTCGCGAACAAGGGCCAGATAAATGGCTGGCCACAGTGGCCCGCCGCATTTCGGCACCCCGCATCGCCCGACGTGATCGCCTTTCGCGCCTCCAGCGAGACCGAGGTCGACTTCCATCGCTGGCTCCAGTTCGAGCTCGATCGGCAGCTCTGCCGCGCCGCCACAGTTGCGCGTGAGTCCGGACTCGGCATCGGCATCTATCAGGATCTCGCGATTGGTGCCGCGCCCGACAGCGCGGACGTCTGGGCGTTCGGCCATCTCTTTCTGAGCGGCGTCTCCGTCGGCGCGCCGCCCGACGGCTACGCGCCGCAGGGACAGAACTGGGGACTCCCGCCCATCGATCCTCGCCAGCTCGTCGAGGATCGATACGCATTCTGGATCGCGCTCATCCGCGCCTCGCTCCGCCACGCCGGCGCGCTTCGTATCGATCACGTTCTCGGCCTCTTCCGCCAGTTCTGGATCCCCGCCGGCATGCCGGGGAAGCTCGGCGCCTACGTGCGCTTTCCCACCGAAGACATGATGGGCATCCTCGCGCTCGAGAGCGTGCGCCATCACGCGCTCATTGTCGGCGAGGATCTCGGCACCGTGCCACCGGAAGTGCCGGGCGTGCTCGAGCGCTGGGGCATTCTCTCGTCGCGCGTGATGTACTTCGAGCGCGAGAGCGACGGCCGCTTTCGCCCGGCATCGTCGTACCCCAAGCTCTCCCTCACCACCGCCGACACGCACGACATGGCGACGATCACCGGCTTCTGGACCGCGCGCGACATCGAGCTGCAGCACATGGCCGGCCTCATCCCATCGAACGAACAGGCCGCGGCAGCGCTCGCGCATCGCGACAACGAGCGCCGCTTCCTCGTCGAGCGACTGGTGGCCGAGGGCGCGCTCAAGAGCAGCCTCGCGGAGTCGCCGAGCAACTCGGAGCTGCGCGGCGGCGTGCACCGCTTTCTCTGCTCGACCCCCGCGGCGCTCGTCGGTGTCTACCTCGAGGATCTCGTTGGCGAGCGCGAGCCCGTGAATCTCCCCGGTGTGAGCCCCGATCTCTTTCGGAGCTGGACGCGCCGCCTCTCGCGCTCGCTCGAGGGCATCGCCGATGACCCCGAGGTCGCGACCGCATTCCCAGATCCCGTTCGCGCCGGTCGCTGACGCGAGCGCAGATGCTCCGATGACGATCCCGATCCGCGCGACCTATCGCCTGCAGCTCAGCGCCGCGTTCACGCTCGACGATGCGAGGGCGATCGTCCCCTATCTCGCGCAACTCGGCATCTCGCACATCTACGCGTCGCCCGTGCTTCGCTCGCGCCCCGGAAGCACGCACGGTTACGATGTCGTCGACCCCACGCGCCTCGACCCCGAGCTCGGCAGCGACGCGAGCTGGGACGCACTGATCCTCGAGCTCCGCGTGCACGACATGGGCCTGGTGCTCGACATCGTGCCCAACCACAT
>PLMM01000154.1 GCA_003142495.1 Gemmatimonadota bacterium
CTGCTCCCGAACAACCGCATCGTGTCGCGCTCGGTGGACGATCGCATCGGCGCGTTCGTCGTGCTCGAGGCGCTGCGCCGCTACAACGAAAAGCCGGGAAAGGCGAAGGTCGTCGCGGCGGCGACGACGCAGGAAGAGATCGCGTGGCACGGCGGCGGCGCGGGCGTGAGCGCGTCGGCCATCGGCGCGCAGATGGCGATCGTTGTGGACGTCACCTTCGCCACCGATCATCCCGGCGTCGAGAAGAAGGAGCTCGGCGAGCATGCGATCGGAAGCGGGCCCGTGCTCGTGCGCGGCTCGATCATCAGCCCGGTGGTCTTTCGCACCCTTCGTGGCGCGGCCGAAGATCTCAAGATTCCGTACACGCTGGCGGCGGCCGGACGCGACACCTCGACTGACGCGGATGCGATCCACGTCTCGGCCCAGGGCATCGCGACCGCACTCGTTTCAGTGCCGAATCGCTACATGCACTCGCCGAACGAGCTCGTGAGCCTCGAGGATGTCGATCGCGCCGCGACGCTAATCGCGGAGGCGTGCCGTCGCGTGGACGAAACGACGGACTTCACTGCACGGTAACATCAACGTACATAACGAGTTGAACGAATCGCCGAGCCTCCGGACTCGGCGATTTTGTTATTTTGAAAGTGCCCCTTGCACCTCACGTAACGTGAGGAATTACACTGCTTTCGTGGCCACAAACACAATTCCCAACTCGCAGATGAAAACGATGACGCCTCCGCCCTGGAAAGTGGGCGAGCTCGCGGGCCGGACCGGCATGTCGGTGCGCGCGCTTCACCACTACGACGAGATCGGGCTGCTTACGCCCACGCTGCGCACGCCGTCCGGTCACCGACTGTATCAGCAGTCGGATGTCGAGCGGTTGCAGCAGGTCCAGTCGCTGCGCCTGATGGGAATTCCGCTAGACGAGGTGAGACGACTGCTCGACGGAGCAGGCCTGTCGCCTCGGGAAGTGATCGCACTGCACATCGCCAAGCTGCACGAGCACATCGCTCTGCAGAACCGCCTGGCGGAGCGCCTGCAAGGGCTCGCAGAGCATTTGGACACGGTGGAGTCGGCATCGATCGATGACCTCTGCCAAATCATTCAGGTGACGACCGCAATGGAGAAATATTTCACGACGGAGCAGCTCGAGGTGCTCCGCGACAGGCGAAGCTCGATTACCGAAGAGCACATGCACGAGGTTCGCGACTCATGGAACGAGATCATTCCGAAGGTGCGCAACGCGATGTCCGCGAACGTCGATCCGGCGTCGCCGGAGATTCTCGCGATCGCGAAACGATGGAAAGCACTCGTCGAAGAGTTCACCGGCGGCGATCCGAAGATCGCTATGGCGGTGAAGACGATGTACGAGCACGAGGGCCCCTCACTGCAACAGCATCTCGGCGAGGTGCCGACGCAGGAGATGTTCGTGTACATGGGCAAGGCATTCGCGGCTATGAAATAGGGATATAGCGTCTGGGGTACAGTTACCCGCTCTTAGAAGCTCACAAGAAACGGACTGGGACGGACAAAAAACGGATACTACGGGGCGCAATCGTAGTATCCGTTTTTGTCCGTCGCTTCTTCAGTTTTTGTGGTAGTTACAAGCGGTCGCTACGCAATACACGCGACCTAATCATTCATCGTCGATGTTCTCCGTGTCGGCCGGCGTCGGGAATTTTCCGCTCTCGCGCTTGCGTCCCATCATCACCCACGACGCCGCACCGCGGACTGCCTTCTCCTTGTCGCGCAGCAGCGTCTGGAGCGCCGCGAGCGCGCTCGACGTCTTCACTTCGCCGAGCGCGTGGACGGCGGCGACGCGCATCGGCGTGGGGCGGCGCTTGTTGAGCAGCCCTTTCTCCGTGCGCGCGATGTCCATCAGCTTCTCGACGGCGTGCGGCGTGCCGAGCTGGCCGAGTGCGGTGACCATCGCCATCTGCACGCGATTGTCCTCTTCCTTGTCGAGCGCGCGCACGAGCGAGTCGACGGAGCCGCTGCGCTGCAGCGCCATTGCCTCCGCGGCGCGTTCGCGCACCTCTTCGGGCGCATCGCGCAGCGCGCTGCGCAGCCCCTTCGCCGCGACGCCGGGTCCGAGCTTCGCCAGCGCGCTCGCGGCTGCCGTGCGCACGCGATCGTCGCGATGCTCGAGCAGCTTCTCGAGATCCGTGTCTGCCTCCGCCACGCGCATCTCGCCGAGCAGCTCGATCGCATTGCGCACGACGAACCAGCGCGGATCGCCGAGCATGTGGACGAGCGTGCGAACGCCCGTGCGCAACCGAAGCAGTGAGTCGTAATACACGCGGCGATCCGTGATCGACGGCGCGGAGATGAGCGCCTCGACGAGCGCCTCGACGCCATCCTCTTCGGCGCGCAGGAAGATCGCCATGTACTGCTCGTAGTTCTCGCGGCGGCGCGGGAGCAGCTCGACGATGCACTTGAGCACGCGTGGCACGCACAGCCGTCGAACGGCGAGTGCGTACTGGCGCTTCGACATCTTCTCCTCGATCTCGCCCTCGCGCTTGACCAGCCCGTAGAAGACGTCGGCGACGATGTCGATGCGGTCCTTCCCCGAGGAATCGGCGGCGAGCTTCACGAGCGTGTCGAGTTGCGCTCCAACCTCGGTGGCTTCGCTGGCGCCGTCGAGCTGCTCGAACAGGCGCACCATCGAACCCTTCGGCGTGGACGATGTCGAGAAGGCGGCGAACATCGCATCGGCATCCTGCTCGCGGACGATGTCTTCGGCCTCGAGCGCATCGCCGTCGCCGCCCCCGACTTCGGCGCTGCCTGCCTGGATCGCCTCGAACTGCCCGGTCGTCGGCATGAACATCGTCATGCTGTCGCGCACGATGCCGGAAGCGGAGTTCGCGACCCTCGAGTTCGGCAGCGCGGTGGGCGCCTTCAGCGCGATCGGAAGGTCGACCTTGAGCGAGATCGTCTGCGCGTCGAGCGCGCGCACGCGTGAGAGGGCGACCTCGCCACCATTCCCCGGCGTCGGCGCGATCGAGAGCAGCTTCGCGACGAGCAGCAGATCCGCCGGCGTGGCGTTTCGCTGAATGTCGATCTCGAGAATGGAATGTCCGATCAGCTGCGCGACGAGTCCATCGACGCCTTCGAAGCGCGCCGGGACGACTTCGGCGTTGGCGGACAGCAGCTGCATGTCATGCAGAATGAGCTTCACCGGGCCCTGCTCCGAAACGGTCACGAGCGAACGCAACGTGGCGAGCTGCTTGTCGAAGGAGGTTCCCTCGGTGAGCAGCATCTGCACGAGGCGAGCGAAGTGGCGGGCGAAGGTCAGCGCGTATGACATCGATGCCTGAACGAGTCCTCTTCAGCGGGCGGAAAAATCTGTTTCGAGGGAGATTGTCCCGATATGCGACACATGACCATGGGTGATCGTAACATTATGGTCGCACACGTCTTGCGCGAATTTCAGGTCGTGCGTAATCACCGCCGCGGCGCCGCGCGACCGCTGCATCTCGAGTGCCGCGCGGATGAAGCTCCGGCCCTCCGCATCCTGTCCCGCGGTGGGCTCGTCCAGCATCAGAAAGAGAGGCCGTGAGGCCAGCGCAGACGCGATGGCGAGCCGCCGCTGCAGCTGCGGTGCGAGATCGCCGGGATGCTCGCTCTCGCGGCCTCCCAGGCCGACCACGAGCAGTGCCTCTCGCGCCTGTGCGAGCGCCGACGCACGACTCGCGCCCAGGGTACGCGGCCCGAACGTCGCTTCCTCGAGCACCGTGCGCGAGAAAAGCTGGCGTCGCGGATCCTGAAAGACGAGGCCAGCCACGCGCGCGCGCTCGTGCACCGGCAGCGATGTCACATCTGTCGCTCCAACCCCGATGTGCCCCGCGCGAGTTGGCACGAGCCCCATGATCGTTCGGGCAAGAGTGCTCTTCCCCGCGCCATTCCTGCCGATCCACGCGACGACCTCGCCCGCGTCGACCGTCAACGAGAGCCCATCGAGTACCACGTGCTCGCCGTAGCCGGCGCTGAGCGATTCGACACGGAGCACGGGTTCGGCGTCGACTGCTCTCGTGCGCCGCCCGCGCGGCGTGCTATATCCGGCGCGGAGTGAGCCGAGCCGCGCGTCGAGCGGTGGGACGCGACCGAGAACATCGTACGGCGCTCCGGTCGCGAGCACCGCGCCATCCGCGAGCACGATCACTCGATCCGCAAGCGCGGCGAGCAGCTCGAGATTCTGCTCGACGATGAGCACCGCCGCTCCCTTGTCAGAGAGCGATCGGATCGCGCTCGCGAACTCCGCCGCGGCACCAGGGTCGAGCTGCGCCGTCGGCTCGTCGAGCACGAGGAGCGGCGCGGCGAGTGCGAGCGCCGACGCGAGCGCGACGCGCTGCAGCTCGCCGCCCGAGAGCTCGCGCGGAAGTCGCAGCGCGAACCTCGTCGCATCCGCGAGCGCGAGCGCGCCATCTACGCGCGCGCGAATCTCTTCCGACGGAAGCGCCTGATTCTCCGGTCCCACTGCCACCTCTTCCTCGACTGTTTCGCCGAGCTCCGTGAGCTGCGTCGATGGATTCGCGAAGGCGAAGGCTGCGGGCGGGCGGCCGCCCAGCGGATGCTCGATCGTGCCGTCGATGGTCGCGGGCATCGAGCGCCCGAGCAATCCCGCCGCCACGAGAGCGAGCGTGCTCTTGCCCGCACCGACGTGCCCCGCGATGCCGACGATCTCGCCACGCCCTACGTCGAGCGCAATGTCGCGAAGCGCCACGCGACCGTCGTACGAAACGGAGCGCAAGCGAAGCGAGAGAGCGCGCGCGCCGGTATTCACGATCGGCTCACTTGAGCGATGACGAGCGAGTGCGCGAACTCCCAGAACCGCCACGCAATCGCCGCCGCGAGCGCGAGCCAGATCACGCGGCGCGCCCAAATCTCGCCAATCGGATCTGCAATTGGCGCGAGCGCCGTTCGCTTCCCGCGCGCGTCGAATGCGCGTGCGTCGAGCGCAAGCGCGCGCTCCTCGCTCTCGATTACGAGCCCCACAATCAGCGGACCTGCCAGTGCCGGCAGCGCGCGCAGCCGTCCGCGCACCCCGGTGCCCTTCCCCACCGCGACGCCACGGCATCGCTGCGCATCGAGCACGTCTTCCGCGCGCCGGCGCGCATCGGGGACCGCCTCGAGCGACGCGATCACGAGATACGCGGCCCACGCGGGGAGCCCGCGCGCGGCGAGCGCGCGCGTGAGCCGGCGCGGTGCGACGCCCACGACGATGACGCCCAGCGCAGCGATGGCGGCGCCGAGCCGAAGGGAGATCGCGAGCGCGTCGAGCGTGCCGGCCCTCGATGGAATCCATCTGGTCTCTGCGGCAGGCTCCGGAAATGCAGCATCGAGCAGCACGAGGAGCGCGAACGTCGGCACCACCACGAGCAGCGTGAGCACCGTCACCTTGCCGCCGATCCCGCTCGCAAGCGCGATCGCGAGTGACAGTGCGAGCACCGCCGCCGGAGTCCACGGCTGCGGGCCGGCGAAGGCGACGAGCACGAGCGCGATAGCCGCCGCGAGCGGCGTGAGCGGATTCCAGCGATCGAGGGCGCTCGTCACAGGCGCATCATGCGGCAGCGCGGCGGAAGCGCGCACCGAGGCGACGCGGCAGTCGCTCGAGCACGAGGTACACGAGCACGCACGAGAGCGGCTTGTCGAGAGCATCGGTGACGACGGCGGCGATCTTCGCCGCGCTGTCGACGCTCACGCCGAACGTCGCGCGAATCGCGATCGTGAGGAGCCCCGTGCCGCTCGCGGTGAGGCCGCCCATGAGCGCAATCACGATCACCGCCGACGCGAGCGCCGCCGCCACGCCGATCACGAGCCCCGCCGCGATCGACCCGGCGAGCGAGCGGAACGCACCCAACGTGCCGGCCACCCCCGCGAGCCATCCGATCACGATCGCTACCGGAATGAACGCGAAGAGCGCCGGCGACACCAGCAGGCCGAGCACGCTGTTCGATACTATCCCCGTCACGATCCCCGCCCATGGTCCCGCGAGCACGGCCACGAGTATGGTTCCAACGGAGTCCAGGTACACCGGCAGCTTGAGCGCGCCGACGACGGCGCCAAGCGCGAGATTGAGGGCGACCGCGCGCGGAATCAGCGCGAGCGCAAGCGTGGAGAGCGGACGTCTGGCAGGAAGGGGCACCGGCGGATAACATACTACTCGCAGCGCGTTTCTCACCACACCCATCGCCACCGCATGCCCTCCGCCATTTCCCGCCGCGCGGCCTACGCCAGCGTGGTCGCACTTCTATTCGGCTGCCACAGCGCGCTCGTCGCCTCCGAAAGCGCGGCGCCAGCGAGCGCATCCGCGATTGCGGACACCGCGCGCATCCGCGCCGACATCGTCTACCTCGCGAGCGATGCGCTCGAGGGGCGCGGCACGGGCACGCCGGGGAACGACAGCGCCGCCGCGTACATCGCGCGCGAGTACGCGACGCTCGGCCTCGTGAAGATCTCGCGCTCCGCAACGTGCCCCCAGATGCGACCCGGTGTGCGCGAGTGCGTCGTGGGGCGCGCGTCGTACTCGCAGCCCTTCTCCGCGCATTCGGCCGCTGCCGCGCACGCGGGACTCCCAGCGGAGCTCCCGACGCAGAACGTCGTCGCGGAGCTCCCCGGCACCGATCCAGCGATGCGCAGCCAATACCTCGTGATCGGCGCGCACTACGATCATCTCGGGCGCTCGCCCTTCGACGCAATGGATCCCGAAGCGAAGGACGCGATCCGCCACGGCGCCGATGACAACGCGTCCGGCACCGCCGCCGTACTCGAGCTCGCGCGCCGCTTCCACGCGCACCCCGCCCGTCGCCCCATCCTCTTCGTGAACTTCAGCGGCGAAGAGCTCGGCGACCTCGGCTCCGAATACTTCGTAAACAACTCGCCCGTGCCCGTCGACAGCATCACCGCCATGCTCAACTTCGACATGGTCGGTCGACTGCGAAACGACAAGCTGATAGTCTACGGCGTCGAGACCGCGACCGAGATGCGCGGGATAGTCGATAGCGCGAACACCGTTGCGCCGCTCAAGATCGATCCCGTCGGCGACGGCTTCGGCCCCTCCGACCATGCGTCGTTCTACGGAAAGAAAGTTCCCGTGCTCCACTTCTTCACCGACATGCACGAGGACTATCACCGCGCCACGGACGTGTCGTCGAAGGTGAACGTGCCGGGCGAGGTTCGCGTGATCGATTACGCCGAGCGAATCGCGCGCGACATTGCGAATCGGCCGGCGCGGCTGACGTACGAGCGCTCGAGCGCACCGCCGCCGAAGATGTCGGGGAGTGGTCCCGGCAACGGCACCTACTTCGGATCGATTCCCGACATGGGCTCGGCTGGCGACACGCCGGGTGTGAAGCTCGCGGGCGTCACGGCGGGGAGTCCGGCCGACAAAGCGGGCGTGCAGGCCGGCGACATCATCGTCGACTTCGGCGGCAAGGCAGTGAAGGACATCTACGACTACACCGACGCCATCGGCACGCACAAGCCCGGAGACGTCGTCACGGTCATCGTCATGCGCGCGGGCTCACGGCTCGCGCTTACCGCCACGCTCGGAAAGCGTGGCTCCTGAACCACTCCGGAGGCTCTTGATGTATCGTCGTCTGCTCTCTGCTCTGCTTGCGATCGTCGTACTCGGCGCGGCGCCGCTCGCCGCGCAGGACTCCAGCCTTGCAGCACCGGGCACCTTCGTTCTTCGCGCCGCGCATCTGATCGACGGCACGGGCGCCGCCGAGATCAACAACGCGGCGATCGTCGTCGTCGGCGACAGCATCACGTGGGTCGGCTCGGCCGCCAACGTGAAGGCTCCCGCGGGCGCGCGCACGATCGATCTCGGCGACGCGACGCTCCTTCCCGGCTTCATCGATGCGCACGTGCACCTCGCGGGACGCGAGCTCGGTGATCCGGAAGGCGACGAGTCCGCCGTGCACGACTATGACCAGTACAGCGCGATCCTCGGCGTCAATCACGCGAAGAGCACGCTGCTCGATGGCTTCACGAGCGTGCGCAACGTCGGCGCGCCGCGCTACGATGACATGGCGCTCCGCAAGGCGATCAACGCGAGCCAGATCTGGGGCCCGCGCATGGAGAACGCCGGCTATGCGATCGGCATCACCGGCGGCCACTGCGACGACAACGGCTTCAAGCCGGGACTGTTCGACGGCGATTACAAGACGGGAATCGCGAACGGCGTCGATGAGGTCCGCGCATCGGTACGCTATCAGATCAAGCAGGGCGCGGATGTGATCAAGACGTGCGCCACGGGCGGCGTGCTCTCCGAGGGCGACGCGGTCGGCGCGTCGCAGTACACGTACGAAGAGCTGCACGCGATGGTCGAGGAGGCGAACAAGCTCGGTCGCAAGGTGGCCGCGCACGCGCACGGCACCGAGGGGATCAAGGTCGCGGTGCGCGCGGGCGTGAGCTCGATCGAGCACGGCTCCTTCCTCGATGAAGAGGGCGCGAAGATGATGGCGGCGAAGGGCACGTATCTCGTGCCGACGCTGAGCGCGGGCGAGGCCGTCGAGGCCGCGGTCAAGAGCGGCGCGCTCAAGGGATTGCGTCGCGAGAAGGGACTCGCCGCGGCGAAGGCGATGCGCAACGCGGTGAAGATCGCGCGCGCGGCGGGCGTGAAGATCGCGCTCGGCACCGATGCCGGCGTCGGCAAGCACGGCACGAATGCGCACGAGTTCACGCTCATGACCACGTGGGGCGGGATGACGAACATGGAGTCGATCGTCGCCGGAACGATGAGTGGCGCGAAGCTGCTCGGATGGGACGAACACGTGGGCTCGCTCACGGTGGGCAAGTGGGCGGACATCGTCGCGGTGCCCGGCGATCCGCTCAAGGACATCACGAACATGGAGAAGGCGTTGTTCGTGATGAAGGGCGGCGCGGTGTACAAGACACCGACGGTCGCGCTGCATCCGTAACGGCGGAGCGCGGCGTGGAGCTCTATCACACCGCGTACGGTCCGGAAGACGCGCCCCGGCTGCTCATGCTGCACGGCGGCCCGGGTGCGTCGCACGACTACATGCTGCCGCAGATGCTCGCGCTTGCCGACGAGTATCGATTGATCTTCTACGATCAGCGCGGCGGGGGACGATCGAAGAGCGATGATCGCTCCCCCATCACCTGGAAGACACACGTCATAGATCTCGCGGCGCTCGTGCGCGAGCTCTCGCTCGAGCCGCTCACCCTCGTCGGCTACTCGTGGGGCGGGCTGCTCGCGCTGCTGTACTCGATCGCGGCCGCGGGCGGCTTTCGCGACGAGGGGATCGTGCTCACCGCGAGCGCGCCCGCGCCAGCTCCCGTGCGCATGGTGCTCATTTGCCCCGCTCCCGCCACCGCGGTCTTCCGCGCGCAGTTCAGCGAGGAGCTCGCGCGGCGCCAGCGCGCACCATGGATCGCGGAGGAGCGTGCAGCGATCGCGGCGTCCGGGGTGCGCGCGCGCGACCCCGCCGCGTACGCGAAGCGAATCTTCGAGCTCGGCGTCGCCGGCTACTTCGCCGATCCCGCGCGCGCG
>PLMM01000294.1 GCA_003142495.1 Gemmatimonadota bacterium
CTGCGGTTGCGTATGCGCAGAACTATCAGCCGTCCTGGGCGCAGCAGTCCATGGAGGAGCCGGGGATCTCGTGGTCGCGCTACTTCTCGGCGCTCAAGCGCTACAAGTGGCTCATTCTGCTCGTCGTGCTCGCGGGCACGGGCATCGGCTTCGGCGTCACGCAGTTCATGACCCCTGCGTATCAGACGCAGGGCACCGTCTGGATCTCCGAAGACGGCAAGGGCAGCAGCATCGCGCAGGGACCGATTCAGGGACAGCCGCTGGTCAGTCCCGGCGCGTGGGCTGATCTGATCAAGAGCTCGTCGATCATGGACAACGTCGTCCGCAAGCTTTCGCTCTATCTCTGGCCGTTGCGCGCGAGTGATTCCGCGGTGTTCGCGGGCTTCCAGCCGCGTCCCGGCCTGCGCTCGGGTACGTACGCGCTCAACACGGACGCCGCCAACACGCACTACACGATCACGACGAAAGAGGGGAAGATCGTGGAGAGCGGCATTTCCGGCGACTCCGTCGGACGCTCGCTCGGCTTCGGATGGAAGCCATCCGCCCTCGTGCTCGGCCCGTCGCGCGTCGTGCCCTTCACCGTGGTGAATCCGCGCGACGTCTCGACGGGGCTCATCTCGCGCGTCGACGTCACGCTGCCGCAGAACAGTCAGTTCATCAAGCTCACGCTCTCGGGCACGAGCGCGCAGCGCACCGCCATGATTCTCAACGGGATCATGCGCGAGTTCGTCAACACCGCGGGTGAGCTCAAGCGCCGCAATCTCACCGAGGAGTCGAAGGCGCTCGCCGACCAGCTCGACACGGCGTCGCGCGCGCTCCGCGCCTCGGAGACGTCGCTCGAGAGCTTCCGCAAGAGCACCATCACCCTCCCCTCGGAGGCGCTTATCGCGGCGCCCGCCACCGGCATGGCCACGGCCGCCGGCGGCGACCCGATTATCGGCAACTACTTCGAGCAGAAGGCGCAGTACCTCACGGTGCAGCACGACATCGCGATACTTCAGATCCTCGCGCGCGATCCGAACAGCATCACCGCCGACGCGTTCATCGGCATTCCGTCCGCGCAGGCATCGCCGGCGCTGCAGTCGACGCTGCAGGATCTCAGCAAGCGCGAGGCGGCACTCCGCGCCGCGCGCGAGAGCTACACGGACGAGCATCGCATCGTGCAGGACCTCCGCCTCTCCGTGCAGACGATGCGCACGCAGACGCTGCCGCAGGTGCTCAACACGCTGATCGCGGATCTGCAGGCGCGCGGCACCGATCTCAATCGCCAGATGGCGAGCGCGTCGACGGAGCTGCAGAACATCCCGTCGCGCACGATCGAGCAGATGCGCCTGCAGCGCGATGTCGTGTCGCGCTCGTCGCTCTACTCGATGCTGCAGCAGCGCTATGCCGAGACCAGGCTGGCCGAGGCCGGCGCGATCCCCGATGTGAGCATCCTCGACACCGCGGTCGCACCGCTCGCGCCAACGAAGAACACCGCGCCCACGATTCTGCTGCTCGCGTTGGTCGTCAGCTTCGGCGCGTCAGTTGGTCTTGCGCTCCTGCTCGACCACACGGATCCGCGCCTTCGCTACTCGGAGCAGGTCACCCGCGAGCTCGGCCTCTCGATCCTCGGCGCCGTGCCCACGATCAAGCGCTCGCGCGCTGGCGATCCCGATCCCGAGGAAGCCGCGCAGGTGATCGAGTCGTTCCGCACGATCCGCATGGCGATCACCAATCAGTACGACGCGAGCGGCTCGGCCATGCTCACGGTCTCGAGCCCGGGCGCCGGCGACGGCAAGTCGCTCGTCTGCTCGAATCTCGCGCTGTCGTTTGCGGAAGCGGGCTATCGCACGGTGCTCGTCGATGGCGACACGCGCCGCGGGCAGCTGCACGCGATGTTCGGTGCAAACCGCCGCCCTGGCCTGCTCGATCTGCTCGGCGGCGACGCGCCGTTCGAAGCGGTGCTGCGCAGCACCACGCACGACCGTCTCACGCTCATCCCGTGCGGCACGCGCCGTCATCGCGGGCCCGAGCTACTGCACTCGCAGGCGATGTCGCAGTTCATCGCCGAGCTTCGCAAGCGCTACGATGTGGTGGTCGTCGACAGCCCGCCGCTTGGCGCCGGCGTCGATCCGTTCGTGCTCGCCGCGGCGACGCAGAACATGCTGATCGTGCTGCGCACTGGCGCAACGGATCGGAAGATGGCCGAGAACAAGCTGAAGCTGCTCGATCGGCTACCGGTGCGGATGCTGGGTGCGGTGCTCAACGACATCCGCGCGCAGGGCGAGTACAAGTACTACTCGTATCTGTATGGGTACACCACGAGCGAGGATGACGATCTGCCGCGTAGCTCGCCGCAGGTGGGCGAGCTTACGGGGCGAACCTGACCGGCGCGCTCTCGTAGCCGCGCAGCTCGCTGCCGCGCTCCGCGTCGCGCACCTGGCGCAGCGCGGTGTTCGCGCGCAGCAGCATCTCGACCGCATCGACAGGCGATCGCGCACCATCCGCTACCGAGCAATAGCCGGCACGCAGCTCGACTCGCTGCGCGATGCCGTCGGGGTGCGTGAGCATGTCGGAGAGCTGCGATTCGAGCCGCTCCATCATGCGAATCGCTCCCGGCTCTTCGGTGGCCGGCGCGATGATCGCGAACTCGGAGGGCCCGAGGCGGCCGATCGCATCCGACGCGCGCCCCGTGCGACGCACGATGGCGCCCAGCCGCTCGATCATGATCTCCGTGATCGCGCTCGACGCGGGCTCACTCTCGGTGGTGGCCACCGGCGTGAACGCGACGCAGGAGATCGGCGCGTGGAGCCGCTGCGCATCGGCGGACATCTCGCGCGCGCGACGCACCATCCCCTGCATGTTGTACAGGCCGGTGGCTTGGTCGAGCAGACTCTCGTCGCGCAGCCGATCGACGGCGCGCTTGCCGCGCATGTATGCATCGAGCTTGAGCAGCAGCACCTCGGCGTCGAGCGGCTGGCTCACGATCTCCCATGCGCCGGCCTTGAACGCTTCGAGCCTCTCCCCACGATCAGGCGTGCCGGAGCTCGTGAAGATGATCGGCGTCTCTTCCGGAAAGTGCGGATCGTCGCGAAGGGCGCGGCAGACATCGACGCCGCGCATGTCGGGGAGCCGCACGTCGACCATGATCAGATCGGGCTGCGCGCTACGCACGAGCCCGAGCAGCTGCCGGCCCGTGTATGCTCGCAGCACCGCGTAGCCGTGCGGGCCGAGGATTGTCTCCAGGGATCGCGCAGCCCATTCATGCTCGTTGGCGAGCAGAATGAGAGGAGGTCGTGATGTGAGGCCGGCTTCCGTCATGCACTTCCAATGGCTGGAGCTGTACGCTGCAGCGG
>PLMM01000119.1 GCA_003142495.1 Gemmatimonadota bacterium
GGCGGGCCTCCCATCTGCCCTCGTCTCTGGCTGTTGCTGCGACCACTGCCCGTGAAGCTGTGATCCGGTGCGGTGCCGCCGGGATCGCCGCGCTCGGCATTGCTGCGCGCGGAGCTTTCCAGCGATTCGAGTCGCGCCTGCTGGTCGGGCGTCATCAGCTGCGTCATCTGATCGCGCGCGAGACGAATGTTCTCGTGCACCTGCGCGCGCGCCTCGCCGAGTGCATGTCGGCGCGCGACGACGGCAGCGATCTCCTCGGGTGTCGGAGGCGGCGGCGTTGGCGTGGGAGCGCTCGCCTCGCCAGGAACGGGAAACTGCATCCGCGGCGGACGAAGCGTGTCGATGGCATCGAGCAGTGGCGCGTTGCTCGCGCGAAGCTTCGAGCTGATCGTCTCGATCTGCGCGCGCTGCTCATCGCTGAGCTTGAGGTCGGATGAGTGGGCGAGCGCGAGCGGGAAGATCTGCTCCGGCTCCCAAAGCACGGGCGCGACGGTCGGTCGCGATGGAGCGGACGGGTCGGCACCGCCGCCGCCACGCCTGCCACCCTGTGCGGCCAGAGCAGACGCCGCACCGGCAAGCGTCATGAAAACGGCGACGAGCGTGCGCGCACGGCTCGTGCGTGAAGATGCGCGTCGCGATCTGGTGTTGAATCGACTGCTCACGTGCGTGCCTCGCGAGATGAAGTGCCGTCTTCGACGATCGTGCGCCCGGCTAGCGAACGAATTGTAGCGCTCGCCCGTTTAGTCTGCCTTGGGGGCAAGGACGATGGCGCGACAGCCCGATTTGAATGTTAGCATGAGATACCCGCGATACCCGCTTTCGTTGTCTCCGATGCGCGCAGCCTCCCTTAACTCCTCCTCAAACAATGATGACGCGCTTCGCCGACAAGGAAAAGAATCTCGATCGCGCCGCGCTCGTACTTCGAATCGTGCTGGGTGCTGTCTTCATCGCCCACGGCTATCAGAAGGTGTTCGGGATGGGCGTCTTGAACGTCGCCGGATTTTTCGATACCCTGGGGGTTCCGATGGCAGGGATCGCAGGCCCGTTCATCGCGTATCTCGAGCTGCTCGGGGGCGTAGCCATTCTCCTTGGCGGCTTCACGCGTGTCATCGCCTTGCTGCTCGCCTGCGACATGCTCGGCGCCATCATCCTCGTCCACGCGAAAGGTGGATTCTTCGCTCCCAAGGGCATCGAGCTCGTCTTTGGCATCTTCGGAATGGCAATCGCACTCGTGTTCCTGGGTGCAGGCGCCTACTCGATCGACGCGATGCTCGCGCGGCGGGGCGCTCCAACACCGTGAGCGAGTTCGCCTACACGGTGGCGCCGAGCGGCCATCGCCTGCACGCGAAGGCGGAGCTGGGGGCGGTACACCTGCAGGTGGCCGGCATCGCGCGATCGGTGGCCTACTATGGAGATGTCATCGGGCTGCGTGCGCTGACCGAGAGCGCGACGCATGCCGTGCTCGCCGCGCACGGAGACGACACGCCGATCGTCGTGCTGCATCTGCGCGAGGGCGCCGCGCCAGTGCCGACGCGCGGACGACTCGGGCTCTATCACTTCGCGATCCTGCTCCCCGATCGCGCGGCGCTCGGCCGCTTCATCGCGCACCTCGCGGCGATCGGCGCATACGCAGGGATGTCCGATCATCTCGTGAGCGAAGCGGTGTATCTCACGGATCCCGATGGGCTCGGGATCGAGATCTACGCCGATCGTCCGCGCGAATCGTGGCGCGTCGCGAACCGTTCGCTCGAGATGGCGACGCTCACACTCGATGCGGCGGATCTGGTGCGCGCGTGCAAAGGGGTGGCGTGGACCGGCGCTCCTCCAGGCACGCGCATCGGTCACGTGCATCTCTTCGTGAGTGACCTCGATGCCGCCGCGCGATTCTATCACGAGGGACTCGGACTCGACAAGGTTCTGCTCGATTTCCCCGGCGCGCTCTTCATGTCAGCCGGCGGCTATCATCACCATCTCGGCACGAACACGTGGGCTGCGGGCGCTGCGCGCGCGGAGGCGGGCGACGCGCGCCTCCTCGAATGGAGCGTGATCGTGCCGACGGATGCAGATGTGGATGCCACGGCACGCGCGCTGGAGAAAGCCGGTGCGCAAGTCACCCGCGCGGATGGCGACGTGGTCGCCGCCGATCCGTGGGGGACTGTGGTGCGTGTTACGGCTGCGTCGAGCCGACCAGTACCGGCTGCTCGCGATACAGCGTCGGGAACAGCCTCTTGAGATTCGCGACCTTCGGCGCATCGTTGATCGCGATGTAGCCGCTCTCCGGATGGAGCGTCTCGTAGTCCTGGTGATAGCCCTCGGCGTTGTAGAAATCCTGCGCCGGCTTCACCTCGGTGACGATCTTGCTCGAATACGTCTTGGCCTTCGCGAGCTGATCGATGTACGCCTTCGCCGTGTTCTTCTGCGCATCGCTCGTATACCAGAGCACCGAGCGATACTGCGTGCCGTGATCCGGGCCCTGGTAATTGAGCTCGGTGGGATCGGTGGCCACGGAGAAGAAGGCGCGCAAGAGATCCGCGTACGACACCTTCGACGGATCGAAGGCGACGCGCACGGACTCGGCGTGGCCGGTGCTGCCCGTGCTCACCTGTTCGTAGCTCGGATTCTTCAGCGCACCGCCAGTGTAACCCGAGACTGCGCTCGTCACGCCCTTCATGTGCTGAAAAACGGCCTGCACTCCCCAGAAGCAGCCGCCGGAGAAGATCGCCAGCTCCTCGCCCGGAGCCGCAGCGAGCCCGCCGCCAAAGTCCGCGCTCGGCGCAAAGACAGCCGCGCGCGCCCCGCGCCCGCCGAACACGACGAAGGCCGCCACGGCAACGCCGCAAACCGCTATTCCGCGCAAAATTGATCGAATCATGTGAACTCCTGTATTTCGTGCCTACACCGAACTAACCACTATTGATACGCCGAAGTTTCCCCTTCGGATCTCTCCGGAGCGCTCCTGAATGCTATTGGACGGGGAGCTTGGCCTTGGCCTTCGCAAAGTCGCCCGCGCGCACGATCGTGAAACTCCCCGGAACGAGGTATTTCCGAATCGCGGCGTTGACCTGGTCGATCGTTACCGCCTTCACTTTCCCCTCNNTGGTCGATCGTCACCGCCTTCACTTTCCCTTCCAAATTCGCGTCGTACGTGAACGTTCGATCGTACTCGCGCCGGGAGGCGATTTGCGAGGCGAGCTCGTCGTCGTTCGACCGTTCCTGCGCGTACTCCTGTAGCCAGCCGTTCTTCGCCTTCGAGAGTTCCTCAGCCGTCACCCCCGACTTGAGCGCGCGCGCGATCTCCTCGTTGAACGCCTGCGTGAGCCTCGTGGCGTTCTCCGGCGCGTAGATCGCGTACGTCTCCCACTGCCCGCTGCTGTCGGCGGAGTTGATCGCCATGAACGAGCCAACGCCGTAGCTGATTCCTTCCTTCTGCCGAATGCGCGTCGCGAGACGTGAATCGAGCGATCCGCCGCCGACGATGTAGTTGCCCATGAGGAGCGCCGCATAGTCGGGCGCGTCATCGCGAATGGGCACGTTCAAGCCGGCGACGAAGAGCGCGTTCGCCTTGTCCGGCGTCTCGATCACCGTCGTCGACGAATCGATTGCCCTGAATGGCTCCGGGATCCGCACCCACTTCTCCGCGGACGACCAGTCGCCGAACAGCTTCTGCGTAGCCGCGCGCACGGCCGTCGAGTCGAAGTCACCGACGAGCACCAGATCGCCGGCCGACGCACCGTAGAATCGCTTTTGAAAGTCGCGCGCGTCGGCGAGCGTCGTGGAGGTGACCGACTTGATCTGCTCATCGATCGTCGGCGTGTAGAAGGGATGTTCGGGCGCGCGCGGATCGATCTTCCTGTGGTACGCGTTCGACGCGAGCGCCTGGGGATCGGAGCGCTCCTGCTCCAGGCCGGCGATGCGCTGCTGCTTGAGCTGTTCGAACTCCGCGCTGTCGAAGCGCGGCTCGCGCGCCATGTCGGCCACGAGCGCCAGCACGGCGGGCACGCTGCTGCGCACGGTCTCGATGGTGAAGGTCGTGCGCGCCACGTCTCCGCGTACGTTCACCGACGCGCGCAGCACGTCGAGGCTGTCCTGTAGCTGCTGGCGGGAGAGCGTCTTCGTTCCGCGATCGAGCATCCCCGACGCCAGCGCGCGCGCGCCGCGATGCCCCGCGAGCGATTGCTCGGAACCGAAGCGCAGCACGAGTCGCCCCTTCACGGCCTGCCCGCGCGTCTTCTTCTCGAGGAGGCTCACCCGCATTCCGTTCGCGAGCTTCGACACGCTCGTGCGCGCATCGATGTTCGACGGCACCGCATCGAACGCCTCGCCGACGCCGAGCGCGCTGTCGCCCTTGTAGTCGCGCACGAGGGCGGCGATGTCGACGCCAGCAGGAATCTCGGAGCGATCGGGCTTCGCGGTCGGATAGAACATGCCGACCGTGACGTTCGATGGCTTGAGATAGGTGACCGCCGCGCGCTGCACGTCCGCGGGCGTCACGCGCTTGAGCCGATCGCGATGCACGAAGAGCAGCCGCCAGTCGCCAGCCGCCTGCCATTCGCTGAGCGCGAGCCCAACCTGATCGGAGTTGTTCAGGAGCAGGTCGATGTCCTTGAGCAGCGACGCCTTCGCCCGCTCCACTTCGGCGATAGTGGGCGGCCGCGTGCGCACGCTGTCGATGCTCTGCAGCAGCACCGTGCGCGCGGTCTCGAGCGAGGCTTCCTGCCGCACCTGCGCAAAGGCAATCAGCATTCCCGGCTCGCGCAGCTGAAAGTCGAACGCGCCCGTGGACGACGCGAGCTTCGGCACGACGAGCGCCTGGTAGAGCCGCCCCGATGGCTCGCGGCCGAGCACATTCGCGAGCACATCGACGGATGCGAAGTCGGGGTGTGAGAGCGCAGGCACGTGATAGACCGCGGTGACGACCTGTACATCGCCGACACGACGCAGCGTGACCGAGCGCTCGCCATCCTGTGTCGGTTCGGCGGTGTACGTCGGATAGAGAATGTTGCCGTGATCGAGTGTGCGCACGGGTTTTGGAATGCGCGCGAACATCGTCGTGATCTGCCGAAGCGTCACGGCGGGATCGAACTTCCCGGCGACGAGCAGCACCGCGTTGTCGGGCTGATAATACTTGTGGTAAAAGGCCTGCAGCCGCTCGATCGGCACGTTCTCGATGTCGGATCGCGCGCCGATCGTCGAGTGCCCGTAGTTGTGCCAGAGAAAAGCGGTCGACACGGTGCGCTCGAGGAGGATGCTGAAGGGATCGTTCTCCCCCGCCTCGAACTCATTGCGCACCACAGTCATCTCCGAGGAACGATCCTTCTCCGCTATCAGGCTGTGCGTCATGCGATCGGCCTCGAGGCCGAGCGCCCAGGTCAGATTCACCGGGTTCGACGTCATCGTCTCGAAGTAGTTCGTGCGGTCGAGCCACGTTGACGCGTTCCAGCGAGCTCCGTGCTTGTCCATCTCGGTGGGAATGTCGTGACGCGTCGTCGTCCCCTTGAACTGCATGTGCTCGAGCAGATGCGCCATCCCCGTCTCGCCGTACCCCTCGTGCCGCGATCCTACCATGTAGGTCACGTTCACCGTGACGGTGGGCTTGGACTGATCGGGGAAGAGCAACACGCGCAGCCCATTTGGCAGGCGATACTCCGTGATCCCCTCCACTGCCGTGACTTTGGTGGCGAGCTGTTGGGCGCCGCCGCGAGAGGGGAGCGAGAGCAGAAGGGCGAGGAGAATCGGGGCGGGATTTCGCATTGTGTCCATGGATGGAAAGAGGTCGCGAACGCAGCTCTGAGATGCGTTCGCGACCACTACCGGTCAAGGCTTTTGGTGCGAAGGATACGTCACGTGCTGTAGCGTGGCGAATTGAGGCAGGAACCGAGGGAGGGGCGGCGGGCGCTGCGAAAAACAGCGCACGGTACGAGATTGGCCGCACTCGCCGCTGGCCGCCGCTGTCGGCAGTGATGCAGACCGGACAGGGGCATACCTGTCCGTATTGGCAGTGACGTTGCTCGCG
>PLMM01000115.1 GCA_003142495.1 Gemmatimonadota bacterium
GTTCTCGAGCTCGCGCACGTTGCCCGGCCACGCGTAGTCCATGAGGACGCGCATCGCCGGCGGCGAGATCGACTCGACCTTGAGCCCCAGACGCGCGTTGTAGAGACGCAGAAAGTGCAGCGCGAGCTCGGGCACGTCCTGCGCACGTTCGCGCAGGGGCGGAAGGCGGATCGTCACGACGTTCACGCGATAATAGAGGTCGCCGCGAAAGCGCCCGCTCGCGACGTCAACGGCGAGATCGCGATTGGTCGCCGCGACGACACGCGCGTCGATGCGCTGCGACGTGGTCGCGCCCACGCGACGGACTTCACCCTCCTGCAGCGCGCGCAGGAGCTTCACCTGCAGCGCCGCCGGAAGCTCGCCGATCTCGTCGAGAAAGAGCGTCCCGCCATTCGCCTCTTCGAAGAGACCGATCTTGTCGCGGTCCGCACTCGTGAACGCGCCCTTCACGTGTCCGAACAGCTCACTCTCGAGCAGCGGTTCGGGAATCGCTCCGCAGTTCACGGCCACAAAGGCCTTGTCGGCGCGCGGGCTGCTCTTGTGAACGAGCCGCGCGACGAGCTCCTTGCCGGTTCCGCTCTCACCCGTGATCAGCACCGTGGACGGATGACGCGCGACCTTGCGCGCCATGTCGAGCGCCGCCTTGATCGATGCGCTGTGGCCGATGATCTCGTCCGCGCCGCGAATGGTCGAGAGCTGATCTTCCAGCTCCTCCACCTTCGCGCGCAGCTTCTCGCGCTCCGCCGCCTTCCGCACCGCGAGAACGACTTCCTCCGCGCGGAAGGGCTTCTGGACGTAGTCGTAGGCGCCCTTCTGCATGGCGGCGATGGCCGTATCCGAATCGCCGTACGCGCTCATCGCGATCACGAGCGCGTGCCCCCCGCCCTGCGTGTAGCGCTCGATGAACTCGAGGCCATCCATCTTGGGCATGCGCAGATCGCAGAGCACGAGATCCACGTCTTCGGTGGCGAGCTTGTTCAGCGCCTCTTCGCCCTCGCCCGCAGTGCCGACGCTGTGCCCTTCCGCACCGAGAATCCGGGAAACCGTTTGACGGAGACCCGGCTCGTCGTCAACGACGAGAATTTTCACGGGCGAGCAGCGGCGACGCTGGCGGGGCGGTCGTCAGAGCTGGCGGATTCATCCGGCACGGGAAAGTACATCATGAACGCAGCACCGCCCTCGCGCGCGGGTCGCACCCAGATCGTGCCGCCGAGCCCTTCGACGATGCGCGAGACGACGGCGAGGCCGAGCCCCGTGCCGCGTCCAGGCTCCTTCGTCGTGTAGAACGGATCGAAGATCTTCTCGCTCTCCGTGATCGGTACACCGGGCCCGGAGTCGGCGACGATGAGCTTGAGAATCTGCGTCGGCTCGCCGACGCTGTTGATCCACGCGCGCACGCGTGCGCTCTGCTCGCGCGCCACATCGAAGCCGTCGGGATCGTTGTTGCGGCGTCCATTGCGACCCGTGACGTCATCGAAGGCGACGGACTGCGTCACGATCCAGACCTTGCCGTGTCCCTGCATCGCGTCGACGGCATTGAGCACGAGATTCACGAGCACCTGCTCGAGCTCGTGCGCGTCGCCGATCAGCTTCGGGAGCCCGTTCTGGAGCGCAACCTCGGGCGCGACCTCGCGGAGCGTCCCCTGATCGCGGAGAAGCTGAACGACCTCGTTGACGGTGACATTCAAGTCGATGCGCGACGTGATGCGGCGGCGCGGGCGCGCGTACTCGAGCATCCCGCGCATGATGCGATCGATGCGCGCGGTCTCCCGCTCGATGCCGGTGACCGCGTCCATTGCATCGCTGTCGAGCGTTGCGGTCTTGCGCAGAATGTGAGCGTAGCCGCCGATGGCGCCGAGCGGGTTGCCGATCTCGTGGGCGACGCCGGCGGCGAGACGTCCGACGCTGGCGACCTTCTCGAGGTGCGTGCGCTGCGCCTGCTCCTCGAGAATGCGCGCGGTCATGCGATTGATGCTGCGCGCGAGGCGCGAGAACTCCGTCGGCCCGCTGCGCGGCACTCGGCGCGACAGATCACCGTCGGCGATCGCCTCGGTGGTCTCGACGACGGTNNTCCTTGCTCAGCGTCAGCGTCTCGAGGACGACGGCGTTGAGCGCCGCGAGGGAGAGCGCAGCGGTGCCGAGGACGGCGAGGCTGAGCATCATCTCTGTCTTGAGAGACGCGCGGAGCTTCAGCGGCCCGACTTCTGTCGGTGCGCTGGTGCCCTCGATGGGGCGTGACGGTGTTGGCGTAACGGCAGTAGTCATAGTCGGTTGAACAGAGGACGCGTCAGGAGGCCCTGCGTTGCGCGTGTCACCAACCAGCGGGGGAAACGGCGATGGGGTGGGACGCTTGGTGTAGGTCACGTGTCCGCGACTCCGTAACGAGAGAGCTTCCGGTAGAGCGTCGATGGATCGATGCCGAGGACGTCGGCTGCGCGGCTCTTATTGCCGCCTTCGCACTGGAGCACCCACATGATGTACGCCCGCTCGATCACATCGAGGGCGGGATTGGCATTGGGCGGACGGTCGGCGATCAGCGGCTCGGGCTTGCGCTCGGTGACGCGCTCGGGGAGCGCGCCCACCTCGATCATCGGGCCGTTCGAGAGGATCATCGCGCGCTCGAGAGCGTTCTCGAGCTCGCGAACGTTGCCGGGCCACGAGTACGCGAGCATCGCGTCGAGCGCTTCGTCGGTGAGGCGTTTGCTCTCCTCGCCGCGCTGCAGCGCACCGCGCAGCAGGAAGGCATCGATGAGCAGCGGCACGTCGTCGCGGCGCTGGCGCAGCGGCGGGAGATGCAGCGCGAAGACGTTGAGACGATAGAAGAGATCTTCGCGGAAGGTGCCACGCTTCATCTCCTCTTCGAGATCGCGATTGGTCGCGGCGAGGATGCGCGTGTCGATCGCGACGGGCTCGGTGCCACCGACGGGGATGACCTCGCGCTGCTGCAGCACGCGCAGGAGCTTCACCTGCGTCGCCTGCGTGGTCTCGCCGATCTCGTCGAGGAAGAACGTTCCCTTGGACGCGGCCTCGAAGAGACCGCGCTTGTCCTTCACGGCGCCGGTGAACGAGCCTTTCATGTGCCCGAACAGCTCGCTCTCGAGTAGGCTCTCGGGGAGCGCGCCGCAGTTGATCGAGTTGAAGGTGCCCTCCGTGCGCTGCGACAGCTCGTGGATGTAGCGCGCAATGACTTCCTTACCCGTTCCCGATTCGCCCTGAATGAGAACGATCGAATCTGTTGGCGCGACCGTCTCGGCGAGTCGAAGCACGCTCAGCCACGCCTTGCTGCGGCCGACCGGCGCGCTGACCCCGTTCTGTCCCTGCCGCTTGATCTCCTGCTTCAGCGACAGGTTCTCAACCTTCAGCTGCCGATGCTCGACCGCGCGCCGCAGAATGGCGATGATCTCGTCGTTGACGAAGGGCTTCTGGATGTAATGGTACGCTCCCTCGTTCACCGCCTGGATCGCGGAGCGAAGATCGGCCTGCGCGGTCATGAGGATCACGGGGACGAGCGGATCCTTCGCGCGCGCGGCGGAGAGAATCTCGAGACCGCCGACGTTCGGCATGCGCACATCGGAGAGCACGATGTCGGGATCGAGCGCGGCGATCTGCTCGAGCCCCTGCTTCCCTCCGAGCGCCACGTACGGCGTGAAGCCCTCGTTCTTGAGCAGGATCTTGAGGGTCTCGAGAATTCCGGTCTCGTCATCGACGATGAGGACGGACGGGCTGCCAGTGGCCATCATGCGACGTTCTCCACGGGAATGCGCTGCTGAATCTGCGGCAGCAGAACGGTGAAGCGCGTGCCTTTCGGGCTCGAGTCCATGAACACGAAGCCGCGGTGCGCCTCGATCGCGCGGTGCACGATCGGGAGACCGAGGCCGGTGCCGCCGGTTTTCGTCGTGAAGAACGGATCGAAGACGCGCTCGCGCAGCTCGATCGGAATTCCGGGACCGTTGTCGGAGACGCGGAGCGCGACGGCGCTCACCTCGAAGGGAACGCCCGTGGGGATCTGCTCGGCGTTGAGCCGCGACACCTCGACGGTGACTCGGCCCGTGTTGATCGGCGCGGCCTGCACGGCGTTGAGCGTGATGTTGAAGATCGCGCGATGGAGCAGATCCTCGTCGCCTTCCACGAGCAGCGGCTCGGTCGGGACCACACACGTCACCGTGACGCCGGCCTTGCGATCGGGGTGCGTGTCGGCGAGACGCACCGCCGCCTGCGCGACCTCGCCCATGTTCACGCGCTCGCCGCGCGTGACGCGAACGCGCGCGAAGTCGAGAAACTCGGAAAGCAATCGCGAGAGCCGATCGGACTCGCGCACGATGAGCGTTGCGAGAACCCTCTCGTCGTCCGTCGCGCGAGTACGCGAGCCCAGTTGCTCGACCGCGCTGCGGATCGACGCGAGCGGATTCTTGATCTCGTGAGCGAGCGACGCGCTCAGCTCCGCCACGGCCTCGAGGCGCTCGGCGCGGAGCCGCAGCTCCTCGAGGCGCTTGTTGTCCGAGATGTCCTGGAAGATCACGGTGGCGGACATGTTGCCGGGCGCGCCGTCGGCACTCATCGTCGTCGTCGTGAAGCCGATCGGGAAGGTGCGGCCGCTCACCGTGATCGCCGCCTCGCCGCGAGTGACGCGCGCGTGCCCATGCACCGCCTTCTCGAGGGCGGCGGTGAGCGCGGGCGCGCTCGCGCTGACTATTTCCTTGATGTTCGCACCGCGCACCAATTCGTCGTCGAAGCCAATGAGCTTGCCGGCCATCGAGTTGGCGAAGAGGATGCGCCCCTGCACGTCGATCGTGATGATGCCGCTGCGGATGTTCTTGAGCACGTCCTCCGCCTGCAGCTTGACGACGACGAGCTGCTGCGCGAGCGCCTCGCGATTGACGCCGGCTTCCTGCAGCCGCGCGCCGAGATAGGCGACGCCGAGCGCGGTGACGGCGAAGACGCCGAGCTGGAGAATGACGGGCATGCCGAGCGACGTGCCCTGGAGCACGATGACGTCGGCGAAGTAGAGGACGTTGCCGAGCGCGGCGATGAGGAGGCCGCCGCCAACTGGGAGCAGGAGCGACGCGCACGCCGTCGCGAGGATGTAGAGCGCGGCGAAGGGGGAGAGCGAACCGCCGGTGACGTGCACGATCGTCGTGATGAGCGCGACGTCGAAGAGCGACTGAGTGTAGTAGAAGCCGCGCGCGACCAGATTGCGGTAGGCGAGGGCGAACCAGGCGGAAACCGAGGTGAAGGCGACGGCGGCGAAGAAGGCGAGCGTGGCCAGGAGGGTATCGCGCGCGTCGGCGCCGTGCCACGAGAAGACGGCCGCGAGGAAGATCGCGGCCGCCAGCGAGAGGCGCCCAATGTAGATGTAGCGGAGAACGCGGCGGGGCTCGACCATTAAATCCGGGCGGACGCTCGTATTGCAGGGGGGCACGGCAGGGTCGCTCGCAAAGCGCAAGAGTTCCGGTAGCCCGCCGATCAGTGCATTTTGCTATACCTGGACGACGACCCACTCCTTCAATGAGTTACGTGGAGAATACAGTTGTCGCGCTGACGGCGGGCGCGATCGTGCTGCGACTCATCGCTGTGATGGTGATCGTGCTGGCCAATGCCTTTTTCGTGGCGGCCGAGCTCTCGCTGGTGAGCGCACGGCGCTCGCGCATTGATGCGCTGGCGGCGCGGGGAGACCGGAGCGCGAAGCTCGTGCAGGAGACGGCCAACGACATCCCGCGCTACCTGTCCGCGGTGCAGCTCGGGGTCACGCTCGCCTCGCTTGCGCTGGGGTGGGTGGGAGAGGCGACGGTGGCGTCGCTGATCGCGGCGCTCGTGGCGAAGCTGGGCTTCGGGTCTGCGCCGGTGATCTCGCACGCGGCGGCGACGGTGATCGTCGCCTTCGTCACGATCACCTTCCTGCACATCGTGATCGGCGAGCTGGTACCGAAGTCGATTGCCTACGCGAATCCCGAGGCGACGAGCCGGTGGCTGGTGCGGCCGCTCCGCTGGTTCGCGAAGCTCGCGCTTCCGGTGACCTATCTGCTCAACGGCGCGGCGAATGCGCTGCTCAAGTTGCTGGGAGTGACGCAGGTGACGGACAGCGACCGCGCGCACTCGCCCGAGGAGCTGCGGCTGCTCGTGATGCAAACACGGAGGCACGGGCTGCTAAACGAGAGCGACACGCAGATGCTCGCGGGCGTCTTCGACTTTCATCAGAAGAAGGCGCGCGATGTGATGCGGCCGCGCACGGAGATCGTCGCGATCCCGATTACGGCGACGCAGGAAGAGGTGTGGGCGGTGGTGCGGCAGGAGCGCTACTCGCGCTACCCGATCTACGGCGAAGATCTCGACGATCTCGTGGGTGTGTTTCTCGCGAAGGATCTCTGGCTTTACGACGGAGCGCAGCCGTTTACGGTGCAGCAGTTCGTGCGCGAGGCGCTCTACATACCGGATACGCGGGCGGCGGAGCGCGTGCTCGATGATCTGCGGAAGACGCGCGCGCACATGGCGATCGTGCTCGACGAGTTCGGGGGAACGGCGGGGATCGTGACGATGGAGGATCTCGTGGAGGAGGTGATCGGCGACATTGCGGACGAGTACGACGTGGCACAGCGCGAGGCGCTGGAGATGAACGGCGTGCTGGAGCTATCGGGCTCGCTGTCGCTGATCGACGTGCGCTCCGATCACGGCGTGAAGATTCCCGAGGGAAGCTGGTCCACGCTCGGCGGCTACGTCTTCTCGCGGATCGGGAGGCTGCCGCGCGTTGGGGATCGGGTGCCGTACAGCGGCGGCGAGCTCGAGGTGGTGGCGATGGACTCGCGTCGCGTGGCCGCGGTGCGCGTGCATCGCACGCCGGAGGCGATCACGGCGCGGGAGGGCGGCGCGACGTGAGCGACGCGCTCGAGGTGACGAGCGAGGTCTCGATTCCGCGCGACGAGCTTTCGATTCGCGCGAGCAGATCGGGGGGTGCGGGCGGCCAGCACGTGAATACATCGTCGACGCGGATCGAGCTACTCTGGAACATCGCGGGCACGCGCGCGCTGCCGGAGAGCGTGCGCGACGGCGTGCTGCATCGGCTCGAAAAGCGCACGAATGCCGATGGCTTCATCCGCATCGTGTCGAGCGAGCATCGGAGTCAGCTGCGCAATCGCGAGGCGGCGGAGGAGCGGCTCGCGAAGCTCGTGCGCGGCGCGCTGACGGTGCCGCGAGCGCGGAGGAAGACCGCGCCCACGCGCGCATCGAAAGAGGCTCGGCTCCAGTCGAAGAAGCGGCGCGCCGAGATCAAGAAGCGGCGCGCGAGTAGCGACTTCGAGTAGCACTATCGAACGAAGATCTCCTTCTGCATCCCGATGCTTCCCTTCGGGTCGCCGGCCCATGCGACGAGATCAGTGGCGGCGCGACCGGCTGGATAGTCGATCGGAAAGCGCCTGAGCGCGAGCATGTGCGGCTGAGCGGATAAATTGCTCACCGATATCACGTGGTGCCCGCGAGTAATCTCGCGCGACAGCACGAAGTCGTAGTCGACGAGATCGATCGCGAGATCCGCGGCGGGGAGAGCGCCGGTGTGCGATTATGGCGTGACTACGAATCCCTTGGCCATTCCCTTCGCGTAGTGGCGCGCGGGATCAGGAGCGGGCATCTCGCAGTAGCGAGGATAGCTTCCCGGCTCGAGCACGAGCGTCGCATTTGTGTTTTCACCCGGCATCGACGCATTCGGGCCGCCCATGTCGAAGGCACAATCGGTGGCGACGACGGTCACTACATTCGGCTTCGCGGATCGCACGGCGCCAGTCGAGATCGCAACCAGCGATGCAATCGCGAGCACGCGCGCGCACATCGAGGAAAAGCTGTGGGCCATTTCGACTAGAGGGGTTCGGGAGCTTGCTCGTCGCCCGGCATCGGGACGATTGGCGATTCGTTCCCGGTACCGGGAGTGTGCGGAACTCTGTACCAATACGCAACCGCCGCGAGGAAAACGCCGACCATGATTCGTGCACCGACTCGCAATCCCACCGCATCGATGGTGAAGGTTTCGACGAGCGCTTTGTAGCCTGCGTAGAATGCGAGACCGAGACCTGCGGCGCGCCAAAGTCCGACGCGGCGATAGCGGCCGGCGAAGATGAGAGCGAGCCCGGCGAGCGCGTAGTAGATGATGAGCGCGAAGGAGGACGTGTCGGCCGACCAGGCGTCGACGAGCTCTTGCCGGATCCA
>PLMM01000124.1 GCA_003142495.1 Gemmatimonadota bacterium
GATCGTGATCGCGCACGACTTCGTGAATGCGCACCGCGAGCGCGAGATCGTAGGGCGGATACTCGAAGAGCGGATAGCGGACGACATCCACCTCGTGATAGAAAATCCCGGGGGTGAAGCCGCGCAGGCGGAAGGGCTGCTGGTACGTGATGAAGTGGACCTCGTGGCCGCGCGCCGCGAGCGCTATGCCGAGCTCCGTCGCGACGGCGCCGGATCCGCCGTACGTGGGATAGCAGGTGATGCCGATCTTCACGCCAGCACTCCTCCGTCGTCGGTCGCATTCCACCAGCGCATCGCCTGCTCGAGCGCGTCCGGCGCGCCCGGATCGATCATCGTCACTCGATTCGCCGGCAGTTGGTGCCTGAACCAGGTGCGCTGCCGCTTCGCATACTGCCGCGTGTCCGTGCGCACCTTCGCCAACGCATCCTCGCGCGAACATTCCTTCGCAACCGCCGCGCGAATCCACTTGTAACCCGTGCCGTTCCACGCTGGCGCATCTGCAGGCACGGTGCGCATGAGCTTCTCCACCTCGCGCTCCCACCCCGCCTCGAGCATCGCGGCGAAGCGCTCGTCGAGCCGCGCCGAGAGCCCGTGCCCGGGATCCACCACAAGATACCGCGCCGACAGTCCTGCCGCGCGGGGCTCGCGTGCGTGCCACGAGGAGATCGGCGTCCCCGAGAGCAGCGCGACGGTGATCGCGCGCAGCAGCTGCGTGCGCCCGAGATGCGCGCGCGCCGGATCGAGCTCCTGGCACCAGCGGCGAAGGTCGGCCACGCTAAGCGCGCCAAGCTCCGCGTCGAGCGCGTCGCGTTGTTCCGGGTCGAGCGGCGGCTCATCGAACAGTGGATCGACCAACGCGCGCAGATAAAGCCCCGCGCCGCCAACGATCAGCGGCGTGCGCTGCTCGGCGATCGCCTCGCCGATCCACGTGCGAGCCGACTCCGCCCACTTGGCCGCAGAGTAACGCTCGATGGAATCGACAACATCGATGCCGCGATGCGGCACCAGCCGCTGCTCGCGCTTCGACGGCTTGGCCGTGCCGATGTCGAAGCCGCGATAGACTTGCCGCGAGTCCGCGCTCACGATGGTGACGGGATGCGCACGCGCGAGCGCGAAGGCGAGCGCCGATTTTCCCGCGCCCGTTGGCCCGCAGATGATTCGAAGCGGCTCAGCTCCGTCCAAAGCGTCGCTCGATCTCGGACCAGGGGAGCTGCACGATCGTGCTGCGACCGTGCACGTCGTGCGCCGGTAGTGTCGTGGCGGCGAGCGCGATGAACAGTGCGCGCATCTCGCCGGGCGACAGGATCTCCCCCGCCTTGATCGCCGCCTTGCACGCGAGCGTCGCCGCGAGACGCTCGTGCCGCGTCGCCACGCCGGCGTCGCGATCGCCGGAGAGCGCATCGAGCGTCTCGCGCAGGCAGCGCGGCGCATCGAAGCGCGGATGCGGCATCGGCACGCTGCTCACGATCAGCGTGTGCCCGCCAAAACCCTCGATCTCGAAACCGAGCTTCGCGAAGAGTTCCTGATGTGCCTCGAACGCCTCGCCCTCCGCCGGCCCGAGGTGCAGCGTAATCGGAAAGAGGAGTCGCTGCGACGGCGTTTCGCCCTGCTCGAGCGTGCGCATGAAGCGCTCGTACAACACACGCTCGTGCGCCGAGTGCTGATCGATGAGAACGACGCCGCCCTCGCCCTCGAACATGAGATACATCCGCGCGAGCTGCACGAGCGGTGGCACCTCGGGCGTTGGCGCGACGAACGATGTGTCGGCGGCAGTGACGAAGTCGGTGGACTGCGGCGCGAGGAGCCCCTCTTCGATTGCCGCGGGCGGCGAGAGGATCTCGACGTCGACCGACGTGGGCGCCGCGAACGACGTGGGGTACGCCCAGGTGCGCGGACCAACGCTCGCGGCGCTGGCGCTGCCGCCGAGCGCGTGGCGCACGGCATGCTCCACGGCGCGCTCGACTTGCCAGCGATCGCGGAAGCGAACCTCCGCTTTCATCGGATGCACGTTCACGTCGACGAGATCGGCGGGAACGACGACATCGAGACAGAGCGTGGGACGCGCGCCCGCGGGCACCGTGCTGCGATACGCCTGCTCGGCCGCGCGCACTATTCCATGATCGCGAATCGAGCGGCCGTTCACCGTGAGAAAGAGACGGCGTCCGGCGGTGCCGACATCGGCGGGGCGCTCGATGAGCCCCGACACGTGAATCGCGCCGTGCACGTCGTCCACCGGCACGAGTCGCTCGGCGAAGGGCGCACCCCAGAGCCCGGCGAGGCGGCTTTGCAGCGACGACGCGGGCGGCAACGAGACGACCTGCTTGCCATCGTGCACCACGGAGAGGCGCACGTCGCGGCGCGTGAGCGCGAGCGCCGTGATGACCTCGCTGATGCCACGCCATTCCGAGCGCGCGGAGCGAAGGAAGGGTTGGCGCGATGGCGCGTTGAAGAAGAGTCGCGAAACGGTGATCGTGGTGCCGCGACGGCGGGCGGCGTCGCGCACCTCGCCCATCTCGCCGCCGAGCACGCGGATCACGGTGCCGGCGCCATCGGCGGAGGCGGTCTCCACTTCCATCTCGGAGACGGAGGCGATCGCGGGGAGCGCCTCGCCGCGGAAGCCGAAGGAGCCGACGCCGACGAGATCATCGGCGATGTGGATTTTCGAGGTGGCGTGGCGCGCGAACGCAAGCACCGCGTCGGCACGCTCCATCCCGGTGCCGTCATCGGCGACGCGGATGCGCGCGCGGCCGCCGTCGTCGACGACGATGTCGATCGTGGTCGCGCCGGCGTCGAGCGAATTTTCGACGAGCTCCTTCACCACGGAGGCGGGTCGCTCGACTACTTCACCCGCGGCGATCTGGTCGACGACGGTGCGCGCGAGCACTGCGATGCGGGACATCCCGAAAACTTATCGGGAGCGGCGAAGCGGCGTCAGTCGTGGGGGATGAGGGCGAGCGCGGAGGCGTCCATCCACCCTTCGCGGCCACCGTCGGCGGAGACGCGGGCCCACGCGCCCTCGAGCTCGAGCACGCGCGCGAAGTCGCCCGTGCGGAGCGTGGCGCCGCGATCGGAGGCGAGCGCGGGGAGCACGTGCAGGGGCGCGTCCCTGGCGATCACGGCGAGATCGGTGGCGTTGATGCGCCGGTCGAGGAGGAGCGTCGCGCCGGCGAAGCACAGCGCGGCGCAGGCGGCGATCGCCGGCATCGCGAGGCGCAGCGGAGGAGCCGCGGCGCCGCGCTTCCGCGCCTGCCATGCGAGCGAGCCCCACGCCACGATCCAGAGGAACGTCGCGAGGGCCGCGAGCGGAAGCGGTGGTACGGCCGGGACAAAGCCGGGCGACCCCGGTGCGGTCGGCGCGATGAGGTCGAGGCGGTCGCGCACATCCGCGGCGAGCGGCTCCAGGCGCAGTGCGCGCTGCCAGCCAACCAACGCGCGCGCGGTGTCGGCCGCCGAGTACGCGGCAGTGCCGAGGTTGGCCCAGGCGTCGGGCGCGCGCGGCTCGTGCGCGGCGAGATCCGCGAAGTCGCTCGCGGAGGCGGCGAACTGTCCGTGCGCGTATGCGTCGTAGCCGCGCGAGAAGAGCGCGTGCGCGCCATCCGCCGCGTGGGCGCCCGCGGCGAGCGCGAGCACCATCAGCATTGTGGCAACGACGATCGGCGCGCGCGGCGTGCGGCGGGGGCGAGCTTCGCGATCGATGGCGCGATAGAGATCGTAGGCGCGCTCGACGCCGTCGCCGGCCCACTCGCCCGCGACGTCGAAGGACGCCGCATTGAGCTCGGCGACGAAGGCCTGCGCGCGCTCTGCGGTCTCGAGCGTCACGCCCGCGCGCAGCGCGAGCTGCTTGAGCGCGGCCGGCTCGGCGAGCACGGTCGCCGGCGCGCTGAGCCGATCGGCCGCGGCGCTGAGGAAGGTGCGGCGCACCGTTCGCGCCTCGCGCACTGTCGCATCCGTGCGCGCGAGCGTGCGCAGCGCGACGGCGGGCGATGCGGCCCGGGCGCTGCGCTTGCGCGGACGTCGCGTGCTTGCGAGCACGAGCACGGGGAGCGGCACGAGCAGGAGCGCGAGTAGCAGCGTTTGTGAGCGGTAGAGTGGCGGCGCGAGTGGGCCGCGATACTCCGGGCGAAGGAGCCAGCGCGGCGTCGTGGTTGCGGTGCTCGTGTCCGACGACGCGAGATTCCCCGCGGCGATGTAGATCGCCACCGGCGTGCTCTCGGCCACCTCGTATTGCTTCGCGTACGGATCGAAGTACGGGTAGCGCAGCGGCGGCACCTCGACGCGTCCGGGAACGCGCGGTGTGACGACCCAGTCGAACTCCTTGGTGCCACCGATGTGCATCGAGTCCGCACTCATCGTCACGCGCTCACCCTCGGGCGTCGTGGTCGCCCACGAGAGCGCGAGCGCGGGGCGCGGAAAGAGCTTCACATTCCCCAGCCCGCTCACGCGCACGACGAGCCGCATCGCGTCGCCCACGCGCGCGGCCGCGCTGTCCACTGCCGTGCTGAGACGCAGCTCACCGACCGCACCGGGCCAGTCGCTGGGGCGCCCGGACTGCGGCGGCTCGAGCGCGATCACGACGGCGCTGTCGCTCCGAAGCTCGAAGCTCTCCTCGCGGCTGAAGAAGGAGTACGAGAGCGGCATCGCGTAGAGCAGTCGCGCGGGAGGAATCGCGACGCGGCCGGCGCTCAGCGGGAAGATCGGCCGCTGGTAGACGTGCGCCTCGTACTTGTGGCCCTGGGCGTTGCGCAGCGGAAAGCCGGAAAGCGGCGCCGGTGGCTCGTACGCCATCATCGAGCGCATCTCGGGCGCCAGTGCCTCCATGCTGCGCATGCGATCGCGCACGGTCTCGTCGAGGAAGACGCCGAGCTGGTAGTTCGCCTGCTGACCGACGTAGACGGTTTCCGGCTGAACGAGGACGCGGAAGTTCACGAGCGCGCTCGTGTCGAGCGTGGCGCGGGACACAATCGCCGGCGCGTCGCGCGCGATCGCCTGACGGGCGGCGTGCTGCGGCGCGTGCAGCTGCGCGCAGATGGCGATCAGCCCGACGATCACCAGTCCTTCCCTGCCGGCGGACGCTCCGGCTGATTCTCCTTCTGCTTCTTCGCCTGCACGTCGCGCTCTTCGCGCTGCGCGCTCGAGAGCAGCTGCTCGGCCTGGCGCCGGTCGAGCGCGCCGGGCTTCGGCTGCTTCTCCTGCTGCTGCTGTTGCTGCTGCTNNGGACGATTTCGACTTCTCCTGTGACGCGAGCTCGTAGTTCCACTTCGCCGCGACCTCGCCCGGCTTCAGCTGCAGCGCGCGCTTGTACGCCTCGGCCGACGACGCGTACGCGCTCGTCGCCTGGTCGGCCTTGGCGTCGCGCGCCTGGCGGAGATAGGCGAGGCCCAGGTTGTAGAGCGCACTGTAGCGCAGGTCGTCGGAGTTTGCGGTAGTCGCGGCGCGCTCGAGTGCCGCGATCGCGTCGTCGAGCTGCCCCGCCTGCATGAGCGACGTGCCGAGATTGTACTCGAGGCGCGGCGAGTCCGCGTGTC
>PLMM01000410.1 GCA_003142495.1 Gemmatimonadota bacterium
CTGATGTGGAGGAGTCCATCCACGCCGCCCAAGTCGATGAATGCGCCGAAGTCCGTGATGTTCTTGACCACGCCCTTCCGCACCTGATCCTTCTGGAGCTCCTTCATCAGCTTCTCGCGCTTGCCCGCCCGCTCGACCTCGAGGATCACGCGGCGCGAGACGACGATGTTCCGCCGGCGCTTGTTGAGCTTGATGATCTTGAACTCGTACTTCTGACCCAACAGCTCGTCGATGTTCGGAACGCGACGGAGCGCGATCTGCGAACCCGGAAGGAATGCGTCGACGCCCATGAGGTCGACGACCACGCCACCCTTGATCTTCTTGACGAGCGTGCCTTCGACTGGCTGGTCGGATTCATACGCCTGACGGATGCGTTCCCACACGCGCATGAAGTCGGCTTTCTTCTTCGAAAGAACGACCGAGCCTTCTGCGTCTTCGAGATGCTCGAGCAGCACCTCGACCTCGTCACCTGGCTTGAGATCGGGATGATCCTTGAACTCTTCGAGCGGAACGGCACCCTCCGACTTGAAGCCGATGTCGAGGATGACCATGTTGTCCCGGATTTCCAGGACCTTCGACTTGACGATCTCGCCTTCATCGATCGACGCGAGTGTTCCCGCGTACAGCTCGATCATCTCGGCTTCCTGCTCGGGCGTGTACTCGTCTTCGTCCCACCGGTTGTCGCCGTGGGCGAGAAGACGCAGCTGTCCCTTCTGCTTGTCGCGCTGCGAGAGCGTTGTTGTTGGGGTGGTCTCTTCTTCTAGGTCAGGCATACGATTGCGATTCTCCTAAACCGCGGAGTCTTTAGGCTCGCCGCGACGAGTCAAAAAGGTGGATGAGACATACCGACGACGAATGCACGCAACGCGTACGCGAAGCGCGAACGTAGCCGGGCTCGAATCTTTGTATTCGAAGAGGTAAAGCTAAAGGCGACGGGCGTTTATGGCAACTGACCGTTCGTAACCTCTCAACTGCGCGGCTCGGACCCGTTCACGGGCCCGATGCCTCGGAAGACGCCAGCCAACGAGACGATGCGCTCGACCTGCTCCGCCTGCGTCAAGTAAGTGGTATCGATCAGGATCGCGTCCTTCGCCTGCACGGTCTGCGTGGCGTCCCGCGCATCCCGCTGCACGAGCCGCTCGGTCTCGTCCGCGATCTCGGCGTCCGTCGGGCCGCGGCCATGGCGCTGCGTGAGCCGGCGCCGCGCCCGCTCCCACGGATCGGCAATGAGAAAGACCTTCAAGTCCGCATCCGGAAAGACCACGGTCCCAATGTCGCGGCCGTCGACCACCACATCGCACCCCTCGGCCGCCATGCGCACGTGCGCGTTCACCCACTGCCGCACTCCGTCCATCTGCGCCACGCGCGACACGTGGCGCGTGACCTCCGGCGCGCGGATCAGCTCCTCCATCTCGCCACGCCGCCAGGTCGGCGTGAACGACTGCTGCGCCGGTCGCAGCGAGATCTCGTCGAGCCCGGCGAGCACGGTGGGCTCGTCGAACTCCTCGCCCGCGCGCGCGATCGCAACTGCGGTTGCCGCGCGATAGAGCGCGCCCGAATCGACGTGCCGAAAGCCGAGCCGTTGCGCGACCCACTGTGCGGTTGACGACTTCCCCGACGCGGCCGGACCGTCGATCGCGACGACGAGCGAGCCGCGCGCGTTGCGTACGCGCGGCGAGGACGGAGGCGTGGGAGCGCTCATGTCAGCGCGCGAGTCGAAGACGCGCCGGTCGCACGAGCGAGATCATCCCAGAACCCCGGATACGACACGGCGACGCACGCCGGATCATCGATCTCGATCTCGTTGCCTGGAAGTGCGCCGAGGATGCCGAAGGCCATCGCTATCCGATGATCGCCGTGCGTGATCACGCGCCCGCGCAGCGCGCCCTGCGATCCCTCGACGGTGAGCCCATCTGGACGCTCGTCCGCCGTCGCGCCGATCGCACGAAGATTCGAGACCACGGTCGCAATGCGATCGCTCTCTTTCACTCGCAGCTCCTCCGCCCCGCCGATCACCGTCGTCCCACGTGCGCGCGTCCCGACACAGGCGAGGAGCGGGAGCTCGTCGATCATCGACGGCACCTGCGCTTCGCCAACGCTCACCGCGGCGAGCTCCGAATGCGCGCCGCGAATGGTTCCTGTTGGCTCGCCCCCCTGCTCCGCCCCTTCATCGATGCGAACGTCCGCGCCCATTTGCCGCAGCGCGTCGAAGAATCCGATACGCGTCGGATTCAGGCACACGTTCGGCACCGAGATCGGCGCCGACGGCAACATCACCGCCAGCGCAATGAGAAAGGCGGCCGACGACGGATCGGCCGGCACCCGAATGTCGAGCGGCGACAGCGCACCGGTCATCGCCGCGACCCGCACGCGCGTGCCGTCAATCTCGACGTGCGCGCCCAACGCGCGCAGCATGCGCTCGGTGTGATCGCGCGAGCGAGACGGCTCCGTCACCTCGACCTCGACACCCGCCACGACTCCGGCGAGCAGGATCGCGCTCTTGATCTGTGCGCTTGCGGTCTCGGAGGTCCACCGGATCGACTGCAGCGCGCCGCCATGAATCACCATCGGCAGCCCGTCTCCGGACTCGAGCTCGATGCGCGCCCCCATCGCGGTGAGCGGACGCACGACGCGCCTCATCGGCCGCTTGCTCAGGCTCGCGTCGCCAACGAAGCGCGACTGGAAGGCGCACGCGGCGGCGACGCCCGCCATCAGTCGCGTCGTCGTGCCGCTGTTGCCGCAATCGAGATCGATATGCGGCGCGAGCAGCGCGCGCGCACCGCGCGCATCGATCACGATGTCGCCTCCGAGCGCGGGCACTGAAACGCCGAGCGCGCGCAGGACGCCCGCGGTGCTGTGCACATCGGCCGAGAGGAGGACGTCGCGGATGCGCGACCGGCCGCTTGCGAGCGCAGCGAAGATCAGCGCGCGATGCGAGAGCGACTTGTCGCCCGGAACGCGAATCTCGATCGGTGCGCGCGTCATGCGCCGGGCTCCGCGGCGCGACGCCACTCGCGCGCAGCCTCCCAGATCTTTTTGAGCGCGCGCTGATCGCCGCGCGACAGCGCCGCGCGCAGTCCCGCGACGTTGCTCTCGAGCTTGGCGAGCGCTGCGTCGAGCACCTTGGGCTGCGCCTGCACGAGCGACGACCACTGCTCGAAGGCGCTCGCGGCGAGACGTGTCGTATCACGCGCGCCCGGGCCCACGCTCTCCGGATCGATGTGCTCGGCCGCGAAGGTCGCCGCGAGCGCCGTGGACGCGAGCTGCGGCAGATGGCTGATCCACGCCATCATCGCGTCGTGCTCCTCGGCCGAGCGATAGTCGAGACGCGTGGCGCCAAGCCGGTTCCAAAGCCACTTGTTCCACTCGCGCGAGTCGTCGTCCGCGCGCGACTCGATGCTCACGGTGCAGCCGGCGAAGAGATCGGCGCGCGCGGCGCCGAAGCCCGAGTCGTGCGACCCGGCCAGCGGATGCGCGCCGATCACGCGCGCGTAGCTGGCATCATCGAGATGCAGCAAGGCGCGCGACTGCACGCCGCCGCAGTGGATGATGGCGGCCTCGGGCGGAGCGCCGCGCAACGACGCCGACGCAACCTCCGCGATCGCCTGCACCGGCACAGCGATGATAACCATTCGCGCGTCGACCATCGACTGCTCGAGTGTGACGTCGGGGACGTCGATGTAAAGCGCGCGCGCGAGAGCGTTGTCGTCGTGCGACGTGCTCCATCCGCGCACGAATGCGCCGTTCGCCTGCAGTGCCTTCGCGATCGAGCCGCCGATGCACCCGAGTCCGATGATCGTGACGTTCGGAAGCTTCATCGGAGCCGCGGCTCCAGCGCAACCGCGGCGTCGGTGTGCTCGTCCCGATACTTCACGATGATCGGCGTCTGCAGCGAGAGATGCATCGAGGCGCCCCACCCCGACGACATCGGGCGCGCGCCCGGCACGACGACCGCGCCCTCGGGGATCTCCAGCGGCGCGCCGTTCTCCGCGCGATGCACGGTCTCGCGCACGACATCGTACACCGGCGTTCCGCGCGAGAGGATCACGCCCGTCGCGATCACGGCTCGGCGGCGAACGACCTTGCCCTCGTAGATGCCGCAGTTGCCGCCCACCAGCACGTCGTCTTCGATCACGACCGGGGTCGCATTGACCGGCTCCAGCACTCCGCCCACCTGCGAGGCGGCGCTCAAGTGGACACGCTTGCCGA
>PLMM01000413.1 GCA_003142495.1 Gemmatimonadota bacterium
CACCTTGATCGCAACTATGCGATCGTGCTTGAGATCACGCGCGAGATAGACCGTGGCCATCCCGCCCGCACCGAGCTCGCGCTCGATCTGGTAACGATCGGCGAGACTCGTGCTCAGGCGCGAGACATCATCTGTCATCTACGATGCGCTCGGAGCGATCAAGAGGCGAGAGTGCGATGCGCGGTGCAGCTCGCGCTCAATTCTTCCCCCATGCCCACGCGGTCATCTGCCAACCAGCCTTGCTCTTCCTGAGCGAGATGGTGATCAACGAGCCGCTTTCCTTCACCGGCTTTCCCTTCATCGTGTACTCGTAGTCGGCGGGAACGACGACGTATGCATGGTCGAGGACGATGTCGACGTGCCGGGGTGCGGCGAGAGTGACGTGTCCAGCGGTGATGCCATTCCTCTTCGCATCCGCATCGTAGGCGTTCAACCACGTCAGGCAGGTTCCGGCGCCGTGCCATTCGTACGGCGGGAACTCGTCGATGATCGACGTGATGTTGGAGCACACCGCCGTCGCGCCTTTCACGTCGCCCTTGTTGAAGGCGTCCACGAATTGACGAACGGGAAGCATCACCGCCGTCTCATCGGGAGCCGGCGCGGGATGCGCGGCAAATACTGCGAAGGCGAGGCCGACTAGCAGCTTGTGCATCCGGGTTGCTCCGGGATCGATTGAGTGGCGAGAGTGCTTCAACCGCGAGTGCGCGCGACGGCTAAGATGGCGCCCTGGAAGCTGCGCCGCCATGCCGGAGATCTTCGCGATCGCCGCCATCGCCTTATCAAATCGGGCTTCGATCGCTACCTTCGCCGAGCGATGGTTTGCGGTGCACCAACGGAGGTTGCCATGCGTCGTGCGCTCGCGCTGTTGTCGTTCGTCGTTGCGTGCTCGGGGTCTACCGCCAAGGTCGATCCGAGCCTCGTGGGCAGCTGGGAGCTGATGGTACCGAATGCGCAGGGCGTGGCGCGCTGGGTCTGGGACATTCGCGCGGACGGCACGTATGGCTTTCACGCGGAGGGGCCCGGCAATATTCCCGCGCACAGCGGCGTGTTCGAAGCCCGGGGCGGCCACTACATACTGCGCTCCACCACGCTCGCGTGGATCGACACGGGCACCTACGTGCCGCCGCACGGAGACACGCTGACCGCGACCGGCAAGCTCGGCACCGCCTCGTGGGTGCGCGCCAAGGCCGCACAAGGCCCCGCGCGCAGCGATTCGACGAGCGTACCGGCCGTCGACGCGCGCACCTATACGGCGGCCGAGGTCTACGATATCGTTTCGAAGCACACGTTCGACGACAGGATACTCGAAGCACCGTCGAGATTCACTCGCACCGAGACAGTCGATCCGGACGCGCGAGAGCGAAGCGATGGCGTGATCGGTATCGTGCGGGCGCACGTTCTCGCTGCGAGAGACTCCGGAACGATCTCATACGTGGTCTATCGCGATAGCGCTGCGGCCGAAGCCGCACACGAGATGCTCGCCATCTTCGACTCGAAGGTATTTCGCAGCGGGCCCGGCGAGTTCGTCTCGTCGCATGCGTACTCGCATCGCGAGCGCGGGGAGGCACGCTGCCTCTCGCGTCTGCACCTCCGAACATCCACGACCGCGACAATCACCTGCTACCTGCCGGTGCAATATCCGGTGCGCGAGCCGGTCCTGATCGAGAGCGAATTAGGCGAGAATGTCTCGGCGACGAGCAACGAGGCCTCGCTCGCCGCCGTGCAGCGCGCGGAGGATCTGCTGTTCGCTGGAATCAAGGAGTGGTCGCTACAGTTTCCAGCGAGCAGCGGCGGTAGCACGAAGTAAGGAAGCATCGATCAGACTCTAGCCGCGTCGTGCCGACTCGATCGCAGCGATGTCGATCTTTCCCATCTCCATCATCGCATCGAACGCTCGCTTGGCAGCAGCGGGATCGGGATCGGTGACCGCCTCCGTGAGGGCGATCGGCGTGATCTGCCACGACAGCCCCCACTTGTCCTTGCACCAACCACACGCGCTCTCCTGCCCGCCGTTGCGAACAATCGCGTTCCAATAGCGATCCGTTTCGGCCTGGTCGGCGGTTGCGACCTGAAAGGAGAATGCTTCGGATTGCTTGAACGTGTCTCCGCCGTTGAGGCCAAGGCACGGAATGCCCATCACCGTGAACTCGACGGTCAGGACGTCGCCCTTTTTTCCCGACGGATAGTCCCCGGGCGCAAGGTGCGTGGCCGTGACGAAAGAGTCGGGAAACGTCTTCGCGTAGAACTGCGCGGCGCCAGAGGCGTCTCCGTTGTACCAGAGGCAGATCGTATTCTTTGCGGGCTTCGCCATGACAGTTCTCCGTTACGTGAGAGAAAACATCACTCGGATACGCGATCGGCGTGCCAGGCGTTGTCGCGCTGCAGCTGATACGACCAATCAGAAGATCGGATGCAAGACCATTCGGCCGTACGCCACGAATGCCATGAGGAGACCCAGCGCGGCGCTCATGAGGATCGGTGCAAGCTGCCGGTATTTGACGTGCACTCCGATGAACACGAGGCTCTCGATCGCGAGGACGGTGGCGGCCACCCCCGTGAGCTCAGGTCGCCAGTGAAAAGCACCTGGGACGATCAACCCGATCGCGCAGAGGAGCTCGAGGTTTCCGAGCATCGTCCAGGCTTGCTGCGGCAGCGCAGCAAAGGACGGATCCTGCTCGCGGATCTTGTCGAACATGAAGACCTTCATGACGCCGGACGCTGCGTAGAGCAGTGCCGAGAGGACCTGCAGGATCCACAGCAGGATGTTCATTGTCTTTTTCGTCCCGGTGTGAGCTGTCGGATGACCTGCTGCGCACACATGTACCCCGGCGTGCCGGCGATCGAGCCGCACGGATACGCGCCGGCGCCGCAGTACGAAATGGCGGGCCAGTCGCCAAAAGTATAGAAGTGCGACGCGGGGTCGGCGGAGAACTGGCGGTCGAAGAAGGTCTGTCCGCCTGCGAGCATCGTGTGGTCGAGATTGCCGCCGGGGAAGAGGAAGAGCTGCTGCATGTCGCGCGGTGAAAGAAGGCGGCTCCAGACGCAGTCTTCGGGATTGGCGACGTGAGCGAGAAGCTGGGCCTTCACCGCGGCTTCGACGTCGGGAAGAGCGTTGCCGCTCGCATTCAGCGCCACGTTCTTGAAGAAGAGGGTGATCCGGTCGAATGGCTCGACGAGGCCGAGCTGCCGCATCGCTGCCCCTTCGCAGTAGACCTGGATGTAACCGGGGGCGTAGTCGGCGAAGCCGTCGAGGACGCGCAGCGTCGCGGCCTCGAAGTCGGCGATGGAGGAGACGGAGAAGATGAAGCGGAAGGCGGTGTCTGCGCCTTTATCGGCTGTCAGCTGCTCGTCGAGCCACCGCACGGGGCGACGGAAGAAGAGGGTGAGCTTCCCGCTCGTGCCGGTGAATCGCTTCTGCTCGATGTCGCGGATCATCGCCTGGTCGCCGACGAGGCGGGCGGCGGTCAGCGGGTCGGTGGCGAGGAGGAGGTGGTCGTACGGGATACTTGCCCTGGTGCCACCGCGCTCGAAGTGGACGGCTTTGCGACCGGTATCGACAGCTGCAACTTTGCCTCCGAGTTGGAGGTCGACACCGAGCTCGCCGTTGATCGTCGCCAGCTCCTCGGTGAGTCGCCAGAGTCCTTCGCGGACAAAGCCGTAGTAGCCGTCGAAGATGGAGCCCGAGTCCATCAGCGGAAGGGTGAAGGCGGAGTACGGCTCGTGGAGTGAGACGGGGCCGCTCTCGGTCACCGTCATCGCCATGTAGATCTTCGTCTGCTCGCTGGTGAAGTAGTGATCGAGGAGGTCGGCGGCGCTGCCGCTGATCCAGCGCCGAGTGAGCTCGTCGCCGAGCCGTGCTTCGGCTTCGGCGAGAGTCGGGGGGACGGCTCGGCGGTAGCCGTCCTGGAGGTAGGCGACGACCTTCGCTTCATCGGCGCGGAAGCCGGCGACGTCGCCGCGCTCGCCCCAGCGGTCGGCGAGCTCCTGTTGCAGCTGAACGGGGTCGCGGTGAATCCACGCCGACTTTGCGGCGTTGGGGAAGTAGACGCGTTTGGATTCGGCGGGGACGTAGGTCTCGAGGCGCCGGGCGAGTCCCGTCTCCTGGAAGACGAAGTCCTGCATGAGGCCGAGGACCGACGCTCCGAGTGCATATTGTTGCAGCTGGCCGTCGATGCGAGCGATCTCCGAGACGCAGGCGCCGCCGGGGCGCTCGGCGCGATCGATGACCGTGACGTCGCAGCCGGCGCGGCGCAGGTAGTTGGCGGCGACGAGGCCATTGATGCCGGCACCGATGATGACGACGGAGTCGGGCACTGAGGGCTCCTCTACGAATTCATGACCTGCGAATTCTGCACTGCTGGCTCGCGGCTCGCCATGCGGTAACTGCGCCGGCGATCAATGCGACGGTCGGCCTCTCCGGCTCGGACTTCAGGTTCACTCATCTCCCTGAATCAACCCGAGCATTCATTCGAAATGTCAAGCACCCGGGACTTCGTCTCCGGGGTGGCTCGGGAGGAACCGATGAGAATACAGTGGACTGGCGCAATGCGCGCACAACCCAGTTTCGTCGACCATCCGAGAACGTCGTTGGAGGACTAACGCCCAAGTTCAGCTGCGAGCGAGTCAATAGAAGCGCCGCGCGCAGCGTGGCGCAATCATCAGATCGCCTGTCAGCTGCAACGTTCGTCAGGCCGCAGAGCGAATCGCTCGCCATGCGTGGCCCTGACTGCATCCCGGCCAGGTGGGGACACACTGCAATCCGGTCGACGTAAGGGGAACCGTCTTCGCCGGAGTTCTTGTCTCCGTGTGAGGGGTGGCGCTTCCACAATAGCAAATACTTAGGTATTTACAAAAGTATTGCGTCATTGTAGAAATCCCGGCAGATCGATAACCCGAACAGCACAAGCTCTCGATCGACGACGAGCTGTCGAAGTATCTGCCTCAGATCCCGCTGCACGGCAAACGCGTCACGATCCGCCAATTGCTCACGCATACATCGGGCATCCACTCGTACACGGACGTCGAGGCGTGGAAGGCGCACTGGGCCGAGGATCTCACGCCGGACAGCATCATGGGATTCGTCGCGAAGGACACCTTCGACTTCGCGCCCGGCACGCGCTTCAAGTACGACAATTCAGGCTACATCCTCCTCGGCATGGTGATCGAGAAGGTGAGTGGCGAGCCGTACGCGAAGTACCTGGAGAAGGAGTTCTTCGAGCCGCTCGGCCTCACGCACACGAGCTATTGTCCGTCGCACCCCACGGATCCGGCGTTCGCCGCCGGCTACTCCAAGAAGGACGACGGCGTGGTGCCGCACGAGTATCTGAGTCTCACACAACCGTACGCCGCGGGCTCGCTGTGCTCGACCGTTGGCGACTTCGTGAAGTGGCAGCGCGATCTTGCCGGCGGAAAGGTCGTGTCACCGGAGTCGTTCACGCTGATGACCACGGCTGCCACGCTCAACAACGGGGAGCACATCCGCTACGGCTTCGGCCTCGTGCCCGGCGAGATGCTCGGCCACAAGTACTTCAGCCACAGCGGCGGCATTCCGGGATTCACCACCATGGCCTACGACTTTCCGGACGACATGCTCAACA
>PLMM01000219.1 GCA_003142495.1 Gemmatimonadota bacterium
CGTTTCGCCGCGCAGCGAGTCGACCGCCGCCGTGTACGCTCCGTCGCCCACGCGCGCGACGGCATCGAGCGCCGCGTTGCGCACCACGTCGCGGTACGAGCTCGCCGCGAAACCGCGCGCGACCCACGCCGCGCGGTTCGCGCTGTCGGCGAGGATGAGCGGCCTGATCGCCGCCGCCTCGACGCCGTAGCTCGTGTCGCTCCACGCCTCTTTCACTGCCGCAAGTGCGTCCGCACCGTGAAGTCGGCCGAGCGCCGCGACCGCGAAGGCGCGCACCTGCGCGGAGGTGTCATGGCGCGCTAGCTCGAGCGCGGGGAGCGCGATCGCCGCAGGAAAGCTCGGGAGCACCGTCACCGCGTGCTCGCGCGTGAGGAAGTAGTCCGCGCTGGTCGCCGCCTTGGCGATCGCCGTGCCCGCCTCGGCGTCGTCCGGATGACGCGCGAGCTCGCCGATCGCCCACCAGCGATTCCACAGATCCGGATCGCGCGCGAGCTGTGTGGCGAGCCACGACGTGGGCTGCGGGAACTCCAGCCCCTTCACGATCGTATTCCCCGCATCGAACACGACCATCGTCGGCGCGCCGGGGAGCGAGTCGAGCACGATCGTCTGTTCGCGCGCGTCGAGCTGCGCCCGCCGCTCGACATCGCCCTTCGCCGTGCCGATGAGAATCGTCACCGGCGCATGAAACACCGATGCCATTGGCGGCCACGCGGAGTCGGCACCGGCGCTGTCGGACTGCGTCTGCTGCACACTCAGTGTGAGTGAGCGCCGAGTCGAGTCGTACGCCGCATGCACCGAAAAGCGCGGATAGCCCGGCCGGTACATCCACTCGGCAAAGAATTGCGCGAGATTCTCGCCCGTCGCGTCGAGCACCGCCTGACGAACATCCTCGGTGACCGCGCTGCCGAACTGATGGCGCGTGAGAAAGAGATGGATCGACGCCCAAAAGCGCTCGTCGCCCAGCCGGCGGCGGAGCATGCGCAGCACGAGCGCGCCCTTGGGATAGATGTTGTTGGAGCCGTCCGCCACCAGCGGCATCGAGTGCTGCGCGTCGATCGCGGTGAACTGCCGGTATTCGTCGAGATAGTACTCGTCGCTCACGTGCCGGCCGAGCTTTGCCTCCCAGTACGCGCCGTTCATGAACTCGGCGAAGCCCTCGTTGAGCCAGAGGTGCGACCAGTTCTCGGTGGTTTCGTAGTCGCCGAACCACTGGTGCGCGAGCTCGTGCGGAATGAGCCGCCAGTGAAACCATGGGCGATCGGCGTACGCGCGCTTGTCCGGAAGCCAGTCGACGAGCTCGGTGGCGCTCACCATCTCCTCGCCGCCGAAGAAGTCGGCGACGGTCTCCTGCGCGTACTTGGCCCAGGGATACTTGACGCCGGTGAGCTTGGTGTACGTCTCGATGATATCCGGCGTGTAGCCGAAGAGCGGGCGCGCGAGCGCGCTGTCCTCGTGATAGACGTAGTAGTCGACGGGGATCCCGCGCCATTGATCGTGGATGCGCGCGTAGGGCGCGATCGCGACGGAGATGAGATACGTCGCGGACGGCCGCTCCTGACTCCAGTGCGTGGTGTGCGAGCCATCCTTGTTGCGCACGTCGCTCACGAGCCTGCCGTTGGAGACGACAGTCATGCGCGCGGGGACCGTGGCGAGCAGCTCCCAACTCTCCTTGTCGTTGGGAAATTCGTATGTGGGGAACCACGCGCTATTCCCCGTGGTCTCGCCCATGCTCCACAGCTGCTGCGGGCGATGCGGCCGGCCATCGGCGTAGATGAAGGTGATGCCGTGGCCGTTGTCGATGTTGGCGTGATAGTCGAGCGTGAAGCGCGTGCTGTCGCCGAAGCGGAGCGGCTTCGCGAGATGGATCACGAGGGTGTCGCCCGTGTGGCGCGTGCGGAGCGTGTGTCCGGCCGCATCCGTGGCCCCGGTGATCGTGATACCGGCGGATGCATCGAGGATCACGGAATCGAGCGCCATGCGCCTGGCAGCGAGCGTAGTGATCACCCGGCCATTCAGCGAGGTGGAATCCCAGTTGATGTCGCGCAGCTCGATGCGCTGGTGCAACAGGTCGTAGTCGTGCGATCGCGTCTCGACGTTGCCCGGCACCCACGTGGCCGGCACCTGCGCGTGGAGCAGGGACGTAGCGCCCATCAGGGCGAGACAGAGTGTCGCGAGTCGCATGGAGCTCGGGAGGAGAGGGGCGAGGAAGCAGCGGTCGTTGGAATCTTCGCCCGTGCTCCGCAGCACGCAATCGCAGGCCATCCCGTTCTCGCGAATCTTGCATAGCTTTCCATGTGCGCAATCGGCGCACATTCCCGCTCTCGACGAGTCCGCATGAGCAACACGACGTCCGCATCGGCGCCCACCGCAACTCCGTCCACCCTGCACGTCTCGGCACCGGGCTCCGATCTCAGCGTCGATCTGGCGGTGACCGACGGCGCCATTCGCGCCAACGACCTTCGCAAGATTCCGACGGCCGAGGGCGGGCTGCTCAGCTACGATCCCGCGTTTCTCAATACGGCATCGTGCCGCAGCGCGATCACGTACATTGATGGCGACGCTGGAATTCTGCGTTATCGCGGCTATCCGATCGAGCAGCTCGCGGGAAAGGCGAGCTTTCTCGAGGTCGCGTGGCTGCTGCGTCACGGCGAGCTGCCGACGCAGCCGCAGTACGACTCGTGGGTGCACGACATCACGTACCACACGTACGTGCACGAGAACGTGAAGACCTTTCTCCAGGGATTCCGGTACGACGCGCATCCGATGTCGATGCTGTGCAGCACCGTCGCCGCGCTGTCCTCGTTCTATCCGAGCGCGAAGAACATCCACGATCCCGAAGAGCGGAATCTCGCGATCATCCGCCTCATCGCGAAGCTCCCCACGCTCGCCGCATTCGCGTACCGCCACATCAAGGGGCTACCGTTCGTCTATCCCGACAACGATCTGTCGTACGTGGAGAACTTCCTGAGCATGGTCGCGCGGATGACGGAGCCGCGCTACGAGGCGCGTCCGGTGTTCACGCGCGCGACCGAGATCCTCTTCATCCTGCATGCGGACCACGAGCAGAATTGCTCGACCAACGCGGTGCGCGCGGTCGGCTCGTCGCACGTCGATCCGTTCTCCGCGATCGCTGCCGGCATCGCGGCGCTCTATGGTCCGCTGCACGGTGGCGCGAACGAGGCCGTGCTGCGCATGATCCAGGAGATCGGTCACGTGAAGAACGTCCCCGCGTTCATCGATGAGGTGAAGGGCGGAAAGGCCGGACGGCTGATGGGCTTCGGCCATCGCGTGTACAAGAGCTACGATCCGCGCGCGCGCATCGTGAAGGCGCTCGCCGACGAGGTGTTCGCGGAGGTCGGCGTCGACAAGGATCTCGAGATCGCGCTCGAGCTCGAGCGGATCGCGCTCTCCGACGAGTACTTCGTGTCGCGCAAGCTGTATCCCAACGTCGATTTCTACACGGGGCTCATCTATCGCTCGATGAAGTTCCCGATGGACTTCTTCACCGTACTCTTCGCGATCGCGCGCACGGCGGGATGGCTCGCGCAGTGGGAGGAGATGCTCCTCGACAAGGAGCAGAAGATCGCGCGGCCGCGGCAGATCTACACGGGGCCCGGTGAGAGGCCGTATAAGGGATCGCTCAAGTACTGAGTTGACTTAGGGGTCGTAACGGCCTGTACACGAATCAAACCAATGAAACACCAATCGAACCCGGTGCATTCGAGCGGATGAAGCGCAACGGTTACCGGCGGGCGAGATGTGACTCGAACTCGTCGGGTTCGATTCGTCTTTGTTTGGTTTGATTCGTGCCCGCAGTTCAGTCCTTCTTCACTTCTCACACGTCACTTCGTCAGGCGGAACGTTGTCGCACTCAATGGACTCGGCCATGCCATGCGCGATCGGGCCGCACGCCGTCGTCTGCGCGGACTTCGTCGCCTCCTTCGCCGTTTCCGCCGATGCGTGCGCGCAGTTGCGGCCGCCCTTGAAGCTCACGCACACGTTGCACGCGGACTTCTGCGCGGCGAGCGTGCTGTAGAGCAAAAAGGCGCCGAGTGCGACGGCGGCGAACACGGTCAATCGAGTGGCGGGTTTCATGGGGCGGCTCTCCGGTGTGATGCGCTGAGTGCCCATACAATACTCGACGCACCGCGCGCTGTCATGTAGGCCCATCCGTACAATTACACTGTGATAAAGCGGCCGGCTCCGCTAAGCTTCGAGGATGTCCTTCTCAGCACTCGGTCTCGACGCTGCTCTCGTGCGCAGCGTGAAAGAGCTTGGCTTTACACGCCCAACACCGATTCAGCACGACGCAATTCCGCCCGCACTCGAAGGCCGCGATGTACTTGCGTGCGCGATGACGGGGAGCGGCAAGACTGCCGCATTTCTTCTTCCGATCATGCATCGCATCATGGCGATGACGCAGGGTGGCATGGCGCGCGGCGTCACGCGCGCGCTCGTGCTCACACCCACGCGTGAGCTCGCAGCCCAGATCGAGCAACACCTGCGTGAGCTCGCGACGCACACGCCCATCTCCGGTGCCGCCGTCTTCGGCGGCGTCGGCCTCGGCCCGCAGGAGCACGCCTTCCGCAGCGGCGTCGACATTCTGATCGCGACGCCCGGCCGCCTGCTCGATCACTTCCGTCATCCGTACGCGAAGCTCGACAAGCTCGAAGTGCTCGTGCTCGACGAAGCCGACCGCATGCTCGACATGGGCTTTCTGCCGGCCATCCGGCGGATCGCGGCGGTGCTGCCGCGCGATCGTCNNCGCATGCTCGACATGGGCTTTCTCCCCGACATTCGGCGCATCCTCAAGCATCTCCCGGCCAAGCGTCAGACGCTCTTCTTCTCGGCGACGATGCCGGGTCCGATCGTCACGCTCACCAAGGAGATGCTGCACTCGCCCGCGACGATCAATCTCGAGCGGCGATCGCAGCCCGCGATCGGCATCACGCAGGCAGTGTATCCGGTGTCGCAGGAGGCGAAGCCCGCGTTGCTCCGCGAGCTGCTCAATCGCAACGCCATCGGCAACGCGATCGTGTTCACGCGCACGAAGCATCGCGCGAACCGTCTGTTCGAGAGCTGCGAGAAGGCGGGCATCTCCGTCGCGCGCATCCACGGCAATCGCCCGCAATCGCAGCGCACCGCTGCACTCG
>PLMM01000141.1 GCA_003142495.1 Gemmatimonadota bacterium
TCGTTCACGTAGTCGTGCGCAAACGCCATGTTGCGGTGCGACGATTCGTCGGGCGTGCCGGTGGTCGTCTCGCGCATGCCGAGCGGGGCGAGGATGCGATCGTGGACGAGCTTCTCCCACGTGGTGCCGGCGCGCTGACCGGCTATCTCGCCCGCGAGCGCGTAGGTGATGTTTTGGTACTCGAAGTGCGAGCGCACGGGCGAGTCGAACGGGACGTAGCTGAGGCGCCGCATGATCTCGGGAAACGACGAGCTATCGTCATACCAGATATAGTCGGCCTCGGGGAGGCCGGTGCGATGCGAGAGGAGATCGGCGATGGTGATCTCGCGCGTGGCGACGGCGTCGGAGAGGCGGAAGGCGGGCTGATAGGTGATCACGGGCGCGTCCATCCGCATCTTCCCTTCGTCGGCGAGCAGCTCGACGACGAACGACGTGAAAGCCTTCGTCGTCGACGCGTTTGCGAACAGCGTGTGCGTGTTCACGGAGTCCTGCGTGCCGAGCTTGCGCACGCCGTAACCTTTCGCGAACACCACGGAGTCGTCCTTCACGACGGCGATCGCGAGCCCGGGCACGTTCCAGTCCTGCACGCCGCGGGCGACGTAGGCGTCGAAGCCGGCAAGGGGGGATTGGGTGTGCGCGGAGGGAGCGGCGAGCGCGAGCGCGGCGGAGTACGCGAGGGAGCGAGGAGTGATCATGCCGGCGAAGATACGGTGCGTGGGAGGTGAACTCCAGATCTATTTTCCCGCGCGATCAACCTCCACATGTACGAACGGGAGCGCCTTCGCGCTCCCGTTCCTGCTTCATTCAGACCAAGAGAAAGTTCGTTAGTCTCCCTCGAGTTCAAAGGCCATCCCGTCACTCTCGCGGAAGATGTCGAGCACGCTCTCGATCTTCGCGATGGCAGCCCGCGTAGGCTCGATGACGGGGTCCAGAGTGATCGAGATGGCGCGTCGTGCGCCCTCCGGCCAGTCCGGCATGGAAAGACCTGCGACGAGGCGCTGCAACTTGCCTCCGAAGTGCGCGACGAGATGCTGCGCGGTGGCGGTGAGGACATCGAGTGGAATGTCCAGATCCCGGGTGACGATCTCGCCGGTCGTGGTATCGCGCCACGCCGCATCACCGACTGCTCCACGCCCGACCAGGAGGCCAAGGTGGCGGAAAGTGCCAGGGCCCACGCCGGTGCGGTGACTCTCCACCGCGGCCGCGAGCGCCAGTGCAAGGGATTCGGTTTTCGGGACGCCATAAAGTGTCACGACATCTCTGTCGCAACGCTCCTGGGAGAACGCCGAGGGCACCGAGTCCACCCGCGCGAGCACGGGGGACAGATCGACACCTTCCTCTAGCATGACGAGGAAGTCCATTTTCCCTCCTGTGAAAAAATGGTCGTACGCCGGACGTTCTTGAGACGTCCGCGAGCCACTGGCTCAGTGCACGAGAGAAGCAAGAGCGAGGCCGAAGCATCGGCACTCCCCTCATCCGTTCTACACCTCAATACTAAAGGCGCACGGAGGTGATAGAAGCGGACATCGCCGACTGTTGCCTGCAAGTGACAGCGGTGTTGCACTCCGCGACAGAACGTGTCAGCCGAGCGACTCGCGACGGCTCGACGCCCACAATCCCGCGGCGAGCGCAGCGGCCAAAACGACGTAGACAAAGGTCGTTTCTCCACTGGACAGCAACTCCTNNCTGGACAGCAGCTCCTCGAAGCCGGGGCGGAGCTGGTTCGGCGCTACGAAACGGTCCAGCAGATACGCCAGAATGCCCACGCCGAAGGGAGCGACGGCACGTCCGCGTGCACTCAGCGGAGCCGCGATGTAGGCGAGCAACACTCCCCAGATGATCGTCGACAGGAAGTGGAGGAGGAGCGCACCGCCGGTGATCACCGGCTGGAAGCCCGTCGTCATGAAGGCCCGGCTGCCCGCGAACATGTGGGCGACCGCGTTCAGCGGCTGCAGGGTTGCGCCGCGCGCATGGCCAAAGCCCATCAGGGCTCCCGCCGTCGCGGCTCCGGAAATGACGCCGAGGCCGATGCCGTCTCGAAATCGATTTGCGCTCACCCTTGAAAGAAAGGCTCCTCGCTTCTATCGATCAAGAGCGGTTAACTTCGCTTCGATCGCGCACCTACCATCACATTGGGGCTTATGTCCGACGGTCCGAGCATCGAATCGGTACTGGTAGTCGAAGACGATCCGGATCTTCTCGCCGTGCTGCCGCGCATTCTCAGCACCGCGGGCTATGTCGTGCGCACCGCATCCGACGGCGAGGATGGGCTCAACAAAGTGCTCGATGACGCCCCTGCGCTGGCGATTCTCGACGTCGGGCTTCCCAAGCTGAGCGGCTACGAGCTGGCACGTGAGCTTCGCGCGCGCGGCTATCAGTTTCCGGTGCTGATGCTCACGGCGCGCGTGACGGTTGACGACAAAGTGAGTGGACTCGACGCCGGCGCGGACGACTATCTGGCGAAGCCATTCGAGTACGCCGAGCTACTGGCGCGCGTCAAAGCGCTCCTGCGGCGGTCGACGATTACGGCCGGCAGCTCGACGATGCGCGTGCGGGATCTCTCGGTGGATCCGGTGGCCCGGCGCGTGGAGCGCGGAGGCAAGGTGATCGAGCTCACGCAGAAGGAGTACGCGCTGCTCGAGT
>PLMM01000120.1 GCA_003142495.1 Gemmatimonadota bacterium
TCGCGCGGGCGAGCTCAAGACCGCCGCGGCAGTCGCGCCGCTCGCGAAAGTGCTGCAACAGCCGAACGTGTTGTTGCGCCAGACCGCCGCGCAGACGCTCGCGGAGATCGGCTCGACGGGCTCGATGCGGCTGCTCGAGACGGCGCTCGACGACGACGACCGCGACGTGCGGATTGTGGCCGTGAAGGCGATCGGCGTTCGCGGACATCGCGCCGCGCTGCCGCGCGTCGAAGCGGTGGTGCGCGGCAAGTCGGTGAAGGGCGCCGATCTCACCGAGAAGATGGCGTACTTCGAGGCGTACAGTGCGCTCGCGCGCGATGCCGGAATTCCGCCGCTCGAGCGGCTGCTCAACCGCCGCAGCTTCTGGGGCCGCCGCGCCAGTCCAGAGCTTCGCGCGTGCGCCGCCCGCGCACTCGGCCTCATCGGCACGGCGGATGCGCTCGAGAGTCTTCGGCGCGCAACCCGCGACCGCGATCCGATGGTTCGAAGCGCCATCAACCGCGCCATGCGCGAGAAGTCGTAAGCCGTGGCGACCGCGACGACCATCACGGGCTCCACCAACCTCGCTCCGCCGCACGTCGGTGAGCGCGGCAGCGACGGCTTCGTCCGCAAGGCCGGCCGCGAGTTCCTGCTCGCGATCTACGGCGCGCTGCGCACGGTGAAGATGTATCCGCCGGACAATCCGGTGGTGCAGAAGACGATGCAGGAGGTCGTGCGCCTCGCGAACGACCTGCTGCGCAGCGAGCGCGAGGTCGAGCTCCGCGTCTCCGGCGAATTCATCTTCATCAACGCCACGCGGCTCCGGCTCGACCTGGAGAACTACGCGAGCTTCAGCCGAATCATCGGCGCGTTCAGAGACGCAGGGGTCGGCCTCTGTCGCATTCGCGACGGCTCCGCGGTTCGCGACTGGGTCACCTTCCTCACCCTGCTGCAGAACGCCGCCGTCGGCGAGCCGGACGGCCGCCTGTACGCCCTCGGCGAGAAGCTCGCGGCGGCGAAGGTCACGGCGTTCGAGCTCGGCGCCGAGACGAATCTCGACGAGGAGCTGCGCCAGAAAGCGAAGGAAGCGGCGAAGCGCACGTACGCGCAGTCGGTATCGGTCACGAAAGAAGTGATCAACTCCGTGCGCATGGGACGCAGCCCGAACATCAAGAAGATCAAACGCGTGGTGCAGGGGATCGTCGATCAGATCCTGAACGAGGAAACGTCGCTCATCGGCCTCACCACGCTGCGCGACTACGACGAGTACACGTTCACCCACAGCGTGAACGTCTGCATCTTCTCCGTCGCCCTCGGCCGCAAGCTCGGACTCACGCGTCTGCAGCTCTACGACCTCGGCGTTGGCGCGCTGATGCACGACATCGGCAAGGCGCGCGTACCGCTCGAGATCTTGAACAAGCCGAGCGGGCTGTCGGAAGATGAGTGGAGAGCGATCTGCGGACATCCGTGGATGGGCGTACTCCAGCTGTTCGCGATGCGCGGCCTGAACGACGTGCCGTACCGCGCGATGATCGTGGCCTTCGAGCACCACAAGAAGACGGATCTCTCGGGATACCCAAAGCACGTGCGCCCGCGCGTGATGAGCATCTACAGCAAGGTCGTTGCGGTGGCCGATGCGTTCGACGCGGCCACGTCGCGTCGCGCGTATCAGAACACGCCGCTCTCGCCGGCGGATGTGCTGCAGGAGATGCGCATCAACCCGCATCGCGGAATGGACCAAGTGCTCGTGAAGGCGTTCATGAGCCTCGTCGGCCACTACCCGGTGGGCACGCTGGTGGTGCTCGATACGTTCGAAATGGCGATCGTGCATGCGGTGAACTCGTCGCCCGATGCGATCGCGCGCCCGATCGTGCGCCTCATCAGCGACGAGCAAGGTAACTTGCTCTTCCCTGGCACGCTCGTGGATCTCAATCAGGCGAACTAGGCCGGCGGCTTCGCCCGAACCATCATTAAGGTCGCCGACCCCGAACGATATGCCATCCGCATCAGCGACTACTTCGTCTAGCCTCATCGCAACACGCTTCGCCGCACTCAAGCAACGCGATGCGAAAGCTCTAGTCGTCTACATCACCGCAGGACACCCGGATCGCGCGCGATCCCTCGCGCTGCTTCGCGGCATCGCCGATGCCGGCGCCGACGTGATCGAGCTCGGCGTTCCATTCTCCGATCCGCTCGCCGACGGTCCCGTGATTCAGGCGAGCTCGCAGCGCGCGCTCGAGCAGGGGATGACGTTCGACGGCGTGCTCGAGCTCGCGAGCGAAGCGGCCGTGAGCGTGCCGCTCGTGCTCTTCAGCTATCTCAATCCGATAGTCGCCGCCGGCCCGACGGCGCTCACGCGCGCGTCAGCGGCGGGCATTCACGGCATACTCGTCACCGACCTGCCGGTGGGTGGCGATCCTGAGCTCGAGCGCGAGATCGGCGAGTCCCCGCTCGCATTCATCCGCCTCGTCGCGCCGACGACGCCCGCTCCGCGCATGGCGGAGATCGCGAAGCACGGCAGCGGCTTCGTCTATCTCATCAGCCGACTCGGGGTCACCGGGATGCAGAGCGAGATCGCGAGCGGGCTCGCCGCGACGATCGAGCGGCTGCGCAGTGTGACTGCGCTCCCTGTGTGCGTCGGCTTCGGCATCTCTGGGCCCGAACAAGCGAAGTCCGTCGCGATGATGGCGGATGGTGTGATCGTCGGGAGCGCGGTGGTGCGCGCAGCGGAGACGAGCGTGGACGAGGCGGTGAAGCTGGTGCGCGCGATGCGAAAGGCCATCGACGAGCGGTAGGCTCGCGCTACGAGTGGCTGCAGGGATTCGCTGCTCGCCGGAACACAAGCCACAATTTGTTAGCGCCAGCCCACGCGCAATTCACGTATCCCGCAGCCGTCGCTCCACTCGCTCGTCCGGCTTCACGAACACCGTCTCCGATCGCTGCACCAGCACCAATCCCGGCGCGCCACCCCTCGCTTTGCGCACGTACTTTCGGCGCGTCCAGTCCACGGGAACGAGCGCCGACCCGCGCGACTTGCTGTGCCATGCCGCCAGTACCGCTGCCTCCTCGAGATCACGCGACGGCGGCGGCTCATCGCGCGACCACCTGAGCACGACGTGCGCGCCCGCGGAGTCGCGCGCGTGTAGCCACACATCTTTCGGCGACGACTCGTGGAAGGTGAGCGTGTCGTTCGACGCGGCACCGCGCCCAACCCAGATCTCGAGCCCTCCACTCGAACGATAGGTGCGAAACGGACGCGACTCTCGCACCGCCGCCTGACGCGCGAGCTGTGTTGTCGGCGGCGGCGCACTCGCAGGCGCAAGAGCGAACGCCGCGATGCGCGCGGGGAGCGACACGAGCGCGCGCTCCATCGAGCGCACGGAGTCGTACATCCGCTCCGATACCGCAACCGCGCTCTCACCCTCCACACGCTCGACGCTCGCCTCGGTGCCATCCGTCAGCATCACACTCTCCGGCGCGGGGACGTCGCCGAGTGACATGAGGGCGTCGGCGACGAGGCGGAGTCGCGGCGCGTCCGAGGCGCGCTCGAGCTCGCGTCGCATGCGCTCGAGCGCGCGATCGCGGCGCAACTCGGGCGCGGTGCTCGGCGCAGCGTTCACTCCCGGCGCGCCCACTGCGTCCATCATCGCGGTCGTCGCTACGAGCGACGTCGCCGGTATCGGATTCTCGCAGTAGGGCAGCGCCACGAGCGCGCCACCGCACCACGATGGTCGCGCGGGGCGAAGCTCGCAGATCTCGCGATAGCGAGACACCGCGAGCTCCAGCTGCGACACGAGCCATCGCGCCACGAGCGCGCTCACCCAGCGCCCCTTCATCAGTGTCGCAACATCACGCGCGATCGCCGCTTCGCGCACCTCCTCGTCGCTCAATACCGGCCGCGGCGCGGA
>PLMM01000393.1 GCA_003142495.1 Gemmatimonadota bacterium
ATGCCCGCATTGTTCACGAGCACGTCAATTGGCCCCAGCTCCTTCACGATCTTCGAGATCGCTGCGGTAACGGAAGCGTCGGTATCGACGTCCATCGTGAACACCATGATGGGCAGACCGTTGCGAGCAGCGATGGTCGCGAGCTCCGGCGCGCGCGCCGGATTCCGCATCCCCGCGGCAACTTTATGCCCCGTCCGAGCGAACGCGAGTGCCGTCTCGAGGCCTATGCCCGTGCTCGAACCAGTGACGAGAACCGTCGACATTTCGATTGCTCCGTTGCGTGAATATGGCTTGTTCGAGCCATGGTAATGCCGACGCCAAGCTCCGCTGTCAAGAATGAGGGGATGATCTTCGACAGCGATCCTCGACTGCGCGCGTGATCATTTGGCCAAAATCGTCATCACGACGCAGCTTGGACTTTGAGATGAAATACTCAACGGCTACAGCGCACCGCGGATCGGAACGGGCGGAAGCTGCCTGTTCGTGTTCCTCTCACCAGCCGATCACCAGCCGAGCGACTGCCCGACCGGCGCGCCGGTCAAGTGCTCGACGAACCACTCGATTGCGGCGGCGGTGACGGCGTCAAGAGCGCCGGGTTCCTCGAAGAGATGCGTCGCACCAGGGACGATGGTCAACGCGGTCTGACTGCCGAGCTCGCGTTGCGCCAGGCGATTGAGCTGCAACACTTCGGGATCGTTACCGCCGACGATGAGCAGGGTCGGCGCCCGCACCCGCCGAAGCGGCGCACCGGCGAGATCCGGGCGACCGCCGCGCGAGACGACCGCTTGCACGCGCTCTGGCCGCCGCGCCGCGGCAAGGAGCGCGGCGGCGGCGCCGGTGCTCGCGCCGAAGTAGCCAATCGGGAGCGCACGCGTGCGCGGGTCTTGGGCGAGCCAGTCCGTGGCCGCCGCGACGCGCGAGGCGAGGAGCTCGATATTGAAGCGGTGCTTGCCAGTATCAACATCCTCTGCTTCTTCGCGCGACGTGAGCAGGTCGACGAGGAGGGTGGCGAATCCCGCCGCCTGCAGCGCCGCGGCAACCGCTCGATTGCGGTGGCTGAATCGGCTGCTGCCGCTCCCGTGCGCGAAGAGCACGATGCCGCGTGCATCATCCGGCATGGCGAGGTCCGCGCTGATCTGCGCCTCGCCTGCAGGGATGCTCACTGGATACGTAACCACCTGATGGTGCGAGGAATCGGTCATGGGACGCTCCAGGAGTGGAGCGCGCTACAGCGCGCTCGGATAGGTCTCGGGGATCTCGCCGCGATCCCAGACGCCAGTGCGCTCGAGCGGCTCGACCGCGCGCGTCACGTCGTAGTGCAGCACCGCGTCGAACTGCGAGGAGAGCTTCGCGGCGAAATAGTGGCTCATTCGCTCCGTCTCCGGCCGGTAGATGACCCCAATGGCGCGCTCGAGCCGTTGCGTCAACAGCGCGCTCCGGAGCTCGCGGTCGGTTCGGAGGTCGAGCAGAAAATTCCGGCCGCCGACGTCGTGGAAGAGTGCCTCGTAGCTCTCGGGAAGCGCCGGCCGAACGACCTTCCGTTCGGCGTGGCCATCCCAATCGCTTGCCGCGGTCACGGTGCCGGCGTACGTCGTGAAGCCGATCAGGGCGGCGTCGGCGCCGTGGCGAGTGCGGACGAGCTGACCGACGTTCAGTTCACCCCGACTCCCAAGCTCAGTCGCTCGGGCGTCACCGAGGTGAGAGTTGTGCGCCCAGACGACGAGCTTGGGCGGAGTACCTCCGCGTGCAAGGAAGCTCGTGAGCGCGTCGAGCGTTTCGGCCATGTGTGTGTCGCGAAGATTCCACGAGAGCACGCGCCCGCCGAACATCGCGCGGTAATAGTGTTCGGCGTTCTGCACGAGTCGGGCATTCTGCTCGGCGAAGAAGAGCGCGTCCTGCGGGAGGCGCCCGTCCCGCCGGATGTACTCGGCCGCCGCTCGACGCAGCTCGACGAGCTGCTCCACGACCTCCCCCTCGCACGACTTGGCAAGGCCGGTTGAGGCGGCATAGCCGTAAGCCTGGGGGTCCTCACCGAAGTGCTCGAAGCAGGCGTAGCGCTGGCGCGCCCGCCGCGCGGCAGCGGGATCGACGATGTCGAGGTACTCGAGCACGGCCGCCATCGAGGCGTGCATGCTGTAGAGGTCCAGGCCGTAGAATCCCACTTTCGGTTCCGAGGCTGCGCGGCCGTCGTTGTACGTCCGGAGCCAGCCGACGAAGTCGACCACGTCGGCATTGCGCCACATCCACTGGGGGAAGCGCTTGAAGCCAGCGAGCGCCTCTTCGGCATCGGCGTCGTCGCTCGCGCCGCGCACGAAGTGGTTGACGCGGTAGGCGTCGGGCCAATCGGCCTCCACGGCGATCCCGACGAAACCCTTCTCGCGAATCAGACGCTTCGTAATCTCGGCTCGAACGCGATAAAACTCGTGCGTGCCGTGTGACGCTTCGCCGATGAGAACGTAGTGCGCGTTGCCGATGAGCGCGAGAAGTGGATCAAAGTCCTCGGCCGCTCCGACCAGTGGCTGCGCGCCACTCGAGACAAGGCGTGCCGCATTCTCGGAGACGAGGGGGCGGGTTGACGTGATCATAGCACTACTGCTCCACCAGAGGAGGCCGTTGAGGTAAGGGGGGACAAGTCACGAGTGTCGCCCTGTGCAAGCAACTCCAGGACTTCCTCGT
>PLMM01000419.1 GCA_003142495.1 Gemmatimonadota bacterium
ACGCGATCGATGCGTGTCACGTCGCGCTACTGATGGTGGAGGTGGTGGAGGGCAATGAGATTCCGAAAGCCCGCCTCGAGCGAGAACGGTGAGCGCTCGATCGCCGCGAGCGCCGCGGCGCGATCGGGGCGCGGCCCCGCGAGCATGCGGCGCACGGACATTCCCCACTCGGCGCTGCCGTCGGCGAGCGACCGTACCTCGCAGAGCTCCGGCGCGACGATCGCGTCGTCCGGAATCGCACGCGAGAGCAGCGACATCAGCCCGGCCGCCTGCGCCTCGACGACCACGAGACCCAATCCCTCCCTGCCCACATCCGCGGAGACTTCCTCGATGCGGGCGAAGATGAAGAGATCGGCAAAGCGCATGAGGGCGACGGTGTCGTCGCGCCAACCGAGGACGCGCACGCGATCGGAGAGCCCGAGCTCGCGCGCGCGGTTGCGAAGCTCGCTTTCGAGCGGCCCTGCGCCGGCGAAGACAGCGTACACGTTCGGCTCAGCGCTGGCGATACTGGCCAGCACCTCGAGCACGAACAGCGGATTCTTGTAGCTCACCATGCGGCCGGCGAAGAGCAGCACGCGCGCACTTTCGGGGAGACCGAGCGAAGCACGCATGGCGTGCTCGTCCGGCGGTGCGGTGTGAAACGGGGCGGTCGCTATACCATAGTAGAGAACGAGATCGCGACCGGCCCTGGGAGCTCTGCCGCGCAGGAAATTGTCGAGCGTGTAACGGGATATTCCAACGATCCGATCTGCCATTCGCATGCAGATCTGGCGCATCGGCTCCCGAAGCAGCGCCGACTTGATTGCGCTTCCGGTTGGTACGTGCAGGTCGGCGTTGTGGACGTGCACGATTCGGAGAGGAATTCCGAGACCGGTAGATGCGACGAGGTACACCGCGCTCACCACATCGTGATGGCAGTGCATCACATCGTAACCGCCGTCGCGAAGGGTGGCTCGGAGCTTCCGTACGAACCCCACCTTGTCATCGAGCTCGACCGGCGAGTTGATGACCTTGGCCCCGAGAGCGCGCGCTCGCTCGTCGAAACGGCCAGACCGCGGGAGCACCGAGTAGAACGTCCAGTCCAGCGGCTCGCCGAATGTTCGTGAGGCTTCGAGCATGCGGAGCAGCCAGCTCTCCACGGCGCCGACGTCGAGGCTCTCGACGATGTGAATCACGCGTGGTGGACGTCGCGGTTCTTCCCTCCCTGTCACGGCTTCGATGCGGGGACGAATCCGTAGGCGTCGAGCAGCGCCATCACCGAGCTCGTGATGGAAAAGGGTGATCGGTCAACGGCGAGGCGCGCCGCATCACGGTCCGGCGCAGGCAACGCCAGCAGCGCCAACGCGCGCTCGGCCCATTGCGCGGGAGATTCGCTGAGCGACACGAAGGTCACCATCCCGGAAACGACTTCGCACTCGCGCGGCGTCGTGTCGGAGGCGATGGTTCGTAGTCCCGCCGCCTGAGCCTCCACCGCGACCATCCCGAGCCCCTCGGCGATCGACGGAAAGAGCAGCAGATCGGACGCGAGCATCAGATTGGGAACGTCGAAACGAATGCCCGGAAGCTGAATTGCATCGCCCAGTCCGTCGGTCGCGAGCTCATTCTGAATCTCCTGCCTCGCCTCGTCGCCGGCGCCAACGAACAGCGCCTTCACGCGCGAGTCTCTAGCGATGCAGTCGCGCGCGATCTCGAGCGCGACACGCGGATTCTTCTGATTGAAGTGCGACTTGAGGCGCCCGACGAACAGAAGAATCTTCGCGTTCGCATCCCATCCGAACTCGGCGCGCACCGCGGCGCGTGCGTGCGTCGCATTCGCAGCAAAGGGAGTGAGATCGAATCCGCAGTGGATGGCGAGGCGGCGTTGCGCGGTGCCCACGTGAGGCGCGAGGTCATAATCGTGCAAAATTCGCATCGATGTTCCGGCGACCGTCGTCGCCAGGCGCACCACCGCGCCGCGGCCAACAGCGCGCGCAAAGCGCTTGATGCGCGAGCTGCTGAAGGTGTTGAGTGGATTGTGGACGTGGATCACTCGAGCGGGAGGCAGGCTTCCCAGGCCGAGGAGCAGATGCAGACCGCCCGAATAGTCGGCGTGATCGTGAATCGCATCGTAGTGGCCGCTCGAGAGCAGCTGTCGAAAGTCGCTGCGAAATTGCCCCAGCCGGCGACGGCCGTAGTGCAGATAGTGAAGGGAGGCGCCGAGAGCCGCGACGCGATCGTCGAGTATGGTCCGCTTGCCGCCGGTGAGAGCCACGTCGAGCTGGATCTCGACGGGAAGAGTGTCGCCGTACTTCTGAAGCCACTCGAGAATGGCGAGGAGCCACATTTCGGCGCCGCCCATGCCGAGCGAGTGAAAGACGTGGAGCACGCGGCGCACGGGGCGCGCTGGGCGCGATTGCGCGGCCGTGGGAGTCGTCGATGCACGCGTGCTCACGAGCGAGTGGTCGTACGCAGCGCGGCGAGCTGCGCGAGCGCGCGGCTTTCGCCGCGACGCACGGCGCGGAAGATCCGGCGCTCGCGCGGTGACATCAAAGCGGAGCGAATGGAGTTGGCGACGCGCTTCTTCAGCGAGGGCACGGCGATCGATCCGGGTGCCGAGCGAAAGGAGCGGAGGATGACCGTCGACAGCGCGATGTTCTCGGCCAGCGCGAGCAGATAGCTCTCGCTGAGCCTGTTGGCGGGAATCAGGTGCGTCAGGCGTATCGCGCTGAACACACCAACGCCGAGCCCGATGTCGCACGCACATGCCGCGAGATCGTTGTCGCCACCGGAGAGGAGCGACGCGCCGTTTCGATCGAGCGCGAATGGCCGCTTGCCGTCCTCGTGGAGCTGCACATAGCACGTCGCGACAGACCGGCGCACACAGAGCCCCG
>PLMM01000344.1 GCA_003142495.1 Gemmatimonadota bacterium
AGTGGGTGCGATGGCGAAGGTGAGCTGCGATGGCGCGAGCGCCGACTTCTGCGCGACGAGGGCGACGGCTTCGTCGGTCGGAATCGTGCGTCCCTCGAGCACGAGTACGCCGCGCGCCGCTGTCTCCGCGTAGCCGAGCTTCTCGTACAGTTCCTTCTCGACGCGCGCGTGTGCGCGCAGTGGACCCGAAGCCATCGCGAAGTACTTGCCCACCGAGAGCGCCCACCCCGCGTACTGCGATGCCATGCACGAAACAGCGGGATGATCCGTCCACACCTCGACGCCGGGAATGGGCGTGCCGCCGATCTCGAGCTGCGCGTAGCGGATGTGTCCGAGCCCGCCCATGCACAGCTCCGCGAGCCCGATGCCGGCGCCGTAGCCGCCGCGCACATTGATGCCCGCATCGATGACGCGCGCACCCGACGGCAGCGTCTGTACCGCGACCCGCAGCTCGTCCGCGCGCCCGGCGAGATCGTCGGCGATCTTCCACGCGCGCTCGTTGAGATTCATCACGCCGAGTGCCGGCGCGTTTACCGTGTCGCTTGCCATTCCAGAATTTCTCCTTTGCCGATCTCGGCGAGATCGCCGCTGTATCGCTTGAAGAGGCCGTGCACGTGCGCGTCATCGACCAGGAGGTCGAAGCGCTTGCGCAGCGAGAGGAGCATGAGCGAGAGGTGCGGCGGCCGATACGTGCACGCGTAAGCGTACGTGGGCGGCACGCGCACGGGGCCGAGCGCGACGATGGTGCCGCGCTTGTTGCCGGCGCCCGCGCCGTCGCCGATCGTGCCGGAGACGATGAGGTTGCCGGCGATCATCCCCGCGCCCGCGCCGGCGCCGGTGGACGCGCAATAGAGAATTCCGCGACGCATTCGCGCACCGGCCTCAACACCGGTGCTGCCTCGCACGATGATCTCGCCGCCCGTCATTCCCTTCGACGCACCCTGCAGCGCGCCGCCCGCACGATCGCCGACATTTCCCGCGACGACGATCGAGCCGCCCGCCATCGCGCTGCCGGCATCGTCACCCGCGCTCCCCAGCACTGTGATCGCACCGCCGCGCATGCGCGCGCCGAGCGAGTTGCCGACCGAGCCGGTGATCTCGAGCGTGCCGCCGCCCATGAGTGTGCCCACGCCGTGCAGCTGCGCGAGATCGCCCTCGAGCAACACGCTCGGCGAGCGATCTCCCGAAACCGTGAAGACGTCGCCGAGTGCGACTACGGTGCGCCCGTCCCAGAGCTCGAGCGCGGAGATCTCCCGCGCGCTGAGGGCAGCGAGGCGATCCGGCGCGATCGCGTCCGCGTCGAGCGCGCGCGCAAGCGGCGCGCGAAGGGTCAGCGTGATGCGATCGCTCATTTGGGCGCCTCCACCTTCGGCGCATCCTCGACATCGCCGCTCATGATCTTGTGCAGATGAAAGTGGAACGGGCCGAGCTTGCCGCCGTAGTTGCCTGCGGTGATCGAGTGCACTCCCGCGCGACAGGCGGCATCGATGCCCACCTGCATTGCCTTCGCGATCGAGCGGAAGTCGAGTCCGTCGAGCACGATCTCGAGCACGGAGTTCACGCCTTCGGGCAACTCCGTCTTCGTGATCGCACGCAATGTCGGCGCGAAGGCGTCGTTCGTCGACGCGATCATCGTCTTGTACCTCTTCGCGCCCACTTTGCTTCCGCTGCGCACGATGCCGCCGGGGAACGGGAGGATCACGCCGGGCATCCCCGCCATCGCGTCGACCGACGCTTCCGCCGCATCGAGCGCCGCATCGGCACTCTCGGCGAGAATGAGGAAGTTGCCGCCGCCAACGCCCTTCGCCTTGCCGAACGTTTCCTGGATGAGGAACTCGCCCTCCATCACCGGCAGGCGCCAGTAGCGCTGGCCGTCGATCATCTTGCTCCCCTGAAAGCCATCGCCGAATGTGCGCAGCGGCTTGCCGATCGCGATGCGGTCGGGAAAATCCTGGAGGCCGTCGAAGCACGCAGTGGTCGGACAGGTCAGCACGGTCTGGCCAATGCGCTCGATCACGCGCTTCGGCAGCGAGTCCGAATCCATCGTGAACAGCAGCACGCTGATGCCGGGGCGCCCATCCGGTGTTTCGGCTGGCGTGAGCTCGCGCTCGACCGCCGCTTCGCACTTGCACGCGATCACCGACGTCGCAAAGCCAGTGAGCTTGTTCGCGGACTCGCGTGCCCACTTCTGATTCTTCGCCGTGATGATGATGCGCACGCCGCGCATTCCGAACGCTTCGGCGAAGGTATCGTCGATCTGCACGCCGCGGATGTCCACTACGCGGCCCCCGTGGGCATGGGCGTATCGCGCAGCCCGGTGACCGGATAGTTCGCGAGCTGGATCGCGGAATATGCCTCGAAATACTTTCCGAGATCGCGCATCAGCGAGTCGTCGTAGCCGGGCTGCACATAGATGCGCTTTCCTGCCGGCGCGCGACGCAACTGCCCTTCCTCGACGACGAGCGTCCCTGCCTTGAGCACGAAGCGCGGCGTCGAGAACATCTTCGCGAAGTTCGCATCGCGGCTGTAGATCGTGATGTCCGCGTCGGCGCCGGCGCCGAGATGTCCCTTGTGCACGAGCCCGAGCTGACGCGCTGGCCCAGCTCGCGTGATGATCGCGATCTCGTTGAGCGTGTATTCGCGCGCGATGCCATCGGCGAGTGCACTTCCCGCGAGCATCTTCTGGTTCACGCTCTTGAGCTTCGCGTCGCGATAGGCGCGGTCCATGAGCAGCCGGATGAGATCGGGGTAGCTCATGAACGATCCGCCATTCGGATGATCCGTGGACAACACCATGCGCCACGGATCCGTCGAGAGCAGAAAGAGCTCGAGTCCGACCACCCACTGCAACGACGCGACGGCCGCCTTGTCCTTGTACGTGTACGGAACGATGCCGCACCCAGTCTCGAGCTCGATGTCGGCGTTGATCCACTTGCGACCGGTGCTCGTGTGCAGCAGATACTCGACCGCGCCATCGGCGGTGAGCGTCGTTGCGTCGCCGAACATCACCTGCCCCACATCGCCCGTCACTTCGGGGTGCGAGTTCACGTACTCGGCGACCTGTCGCGCGGCGGAGCTCCATGACTTGCCGCGCTCGCCGCCGTAGCTGTGAAACTGGAGATGCGTGAAGTGCGCGCGGCGCCCTTCGAGCGCGCGCATGCTCTCGAGAGTCATCGCCACGTTGCCCGCGACGCCGAGATTGTTGCAGTGGATGTGCACCGGGTGTGGAAGCCCGAGATCGATGGCGGCGCTGGCAAGCACCTCGAGAATTCTGCGCGGCGTCACGTTCGATGCGCCCACCGGATCGTCGAGCGTCTTCACTTCGCGCACGTTGCGCTTCCACAGCTCGACGCCGCCCGGATTCACGACCTTGATCGCGTACGCGCCAGTGGACTTCAGGATCCACGCGACGTAGTCCTTTGCGCGGCCGAGTTCGTTCGCGGCGATCTGGCGATGCAGATACTCATCGTTGCCGAGCAGCGTGAAGAAGCCGCCGTCGATGATGGGCGTGTCGTCGAACTCGGCGTGCGTCTGCCGAGCGGACACGGGAGCGACGGCGGCATCGAACACGGTCGTGTAGCCGAGGCCGGCGTAGCGATAGCCAGTGGTGAAGGTGCTCGGCACGGTGCCGCCGGTACCGGAGCGCGGGATAGTGCCGTCTTCGAGCGCGGGTGCCGCGGCGGGATCGAGCGTGTGCTCCTCGGGGAGCAGGCGCCGGCCCAACGTGACGCTCGATGCCGCGACGTGTGCGTGGATGTCGATGCCGCCGGCCATGATCACCATGCCGCTCGCGTTGAGCACGGGCGCATCCGCGGGAAGCGAGGCGACGATGCGCCCGTCGCTGATGCAGATGTCGCGGACGTCGCCGTCGACGCCGTTCGCGGGATCGTGGATTGCGCCGCCGGTGATGCGAAGCTGCGTCATGCGCGCGCTCCCTGCGCCGCGATCGCGGTGCCGAGGGCCTTGAGCAGCGATGCAGTGTCGCGCGGCGTCGGGAGGAGGGCGCGGAGCGGCAGCGGCAGATCGTCGAGGCGGAAGGCGATCCCGGATTCGTGAATTCCCGCGACGCCCGTGTCGATGCGGATGCTCGCGCTAATCGCGCCCTCGCTGGCGCGCGGTCCGATCACGGCGGTGCGCACGCCGCCGAGCGCCTTCACGACATTTTCGGGAATCGCGGATGCGGCGCCGACTACGAGCGCCGCGTCGATGGCGCCGCGAGCGAGTCGCGGGAGCGTGGCGTCTTCGGGTTGATACCGCGGTACGCCGCGCGAGAAGTCGACGGCCATGGGGAATCCGGTCTGCCAGGTGAGCGTCGTATCGGCGCCGTTGCGATTGCCGCCAGCGCGTAGCGTGCAGAGCGAGCCGCGCGTAGTCGCGTTGAGCGACTGCGAGAGCGCGATGAGCGCATCCGCGCGCCCATTCGGCACCGGCGGCGGCGACTCGGCGTCCGTCACGATCACCGCGTACTTCGCACGATTGAGTCGCGTCGCGAGTTCAGTCACTCGCGCGACGATCGGCGCGTCGCCCACCGTGCGCCCCGCGAGCGATGCGCGCAGCGATGCCAGAAAGAGCGGCTCCTCCTCCGCCGTCATCTGGATGCGCACGTCGGCGTCGTCGGGACCGCGCTGGCCACCGACATCCACCGCGATCACCGTGCGATCCTTCCGGCCGTTTGGCAGATGAATGCCCACCGGGATCGGCGCGTAACGAGTTTGAAAGCGCGGATAGCTCGCTGCCGGGTCCACGGCCCAGAACACGATGACGTCCGCGCGATTGCGGATCTCGCCGAGGGTCGCGCTCGCGCGCCCGCGCCGCTGCGCGGCGAGAATGCCCTCCCCCGCGGTGGACGAGGTGAAGGAATCCAGAAAGGCGCGCAGCTGATCCGCGACCGCGATCGCCGCGCGCTGCGCCTCGCTCGTGAGATCGGGCGCGAGATACACGAGCGGCGCGCGCGCGGCGCGCAGCATCGTCGCAATCTCGCCGAGCGCGTCTTCGATCGCCGCCGTGCGGCCGCCGAGGACAGCGCCCGGAAGCGAGCCGTCGCCGAACCAGCGAACGCCGAGCGCGCATGCATTGCGCGCCTCGGTGATGCGACCGCCGTCGATCACGACGGCGATGTCATCGCACGCGCACCCGCAGCCGAGGCAGGTGGCATTCTCTTCGATCCGCGCGGCTCCGCTCACGCGCTCCTGCGACGCATTCGTCCCTCGACCTCCGCAAACCGTATCCGCGCGCGCCGCACGAGGGCGGCGTAACAGAGAGCGCTCGTGCGCCCACTCGCGAAGATAGTGCATATCGGGCTTCCCTGCGCGATGCGCTCACCGGGGGCAGGAATGTCGCGCACGTCGTCGTCCGCGAGCCAGCGGGTGGTGTCGCCGAGCACCACCGGGTGGCGCGCGTAGAGCACGGCTTTTCCGTGCGCGAGCATCGGCGCATCGGCAGCGGGGAGCAGCGCCAAGCCGTCGCGCCCGCCCGCGCACCCCGCAACATGCGCGCGCCAGATCGAGTATCCGGTCGCGCGCTCGACGAGCTCCATCGACGCGGTGGGCCGCGGATTCACCTCGATCGCATACGGCACGGAGCCGCGCGCGATGAAATCGATGCCGCACACGCCACGGAGCGCGAACTCGCGCGTCACGCGCGTGGCGAGCTCGATGGCGTTCGCGAGCAGCTCGGGGTGATGCGGCTCGAGGATACTTCCACAGTACGCGAAGCCACTCGCGCCGAACGCCGCGTCGCCGGAGAGCTGGCGCGTGAGCGCGAGCGGGATCGCTGCCGCGCCATCGGCGACGAAGATGATCGAGCCCGCGCCGCCGCGGATGCGCTCCTGCACGATCGACGTGCGTGGCACCGCCATCCCCTGCGTCCATCGCACGATCCCATGCCCGCCGCCGGAACGCCGCGGCTTGAGCAACCAGCGCGCCCGGCTCGCCGCACCCGGCGCCGATGCGCGCACCGTGGGCCCGTGCAGCCCGAGCTTCGGCAGCGTGCGCGAGAGGGCGAGCGGGTCGCGCACGCGACGCAACACCGCCGGCGAATTGCCGAGCAGCGTGCGCCCCTTCGCGAGAAGCTCGACTGACTCCGGTGCATTCTCGAAGCTCGAGACGTACGAGACGGCACCCGCATCGATGCTTCGACTCGCGCGCGCCACCACAAGCTGATCGAACGCGCCGCTGCCATTGCGCGGGATCGCGACGACTTCCGCTATCCGCCGCAGATCGAGATCGCCGTACGCGTCGAGCGCGATCACCCTCGCGCCCGCGCGCGCGGCCGACTCCGCGAGCGCGCGCACCGACACTCCCGCGATCAGCACTCGGTCTCGTCCCGCGCGCTTCACAGGCCGAGCCTGCGCAGCGCGGCTTCCGCAGTGATGATCTTCAGATGATCGAGCACCGTGCCGCTCGCCTCGCGAATGCCCATCACATCGGTGAGCACCGCGTGTCGACCGCCCGCGAGCCCGTCCGCGATCAGCGCCGCGCCCTGTGCCGCTTCCTTCGCCACCGACGCGTAGCCGTGCAGCCGGCGCACTGGCGCAATCGTGCTCAACCGCAAGTGCAGCTCGCGCACCACACTCGGCGCCCGCGCCACGCGCCCCGAGAGCAGGATCTCGTGCGGCGCCGGCACTGAGACGCGGAGCGCAGCGACGGCCTTGACCGCGCTCTCGATGAACGCGTGCCACGCGAGACTGTCATCGCGCGTCTCACCGTTGGAGAGTGCCTCGAGCGATACGTCGCCGCGACCGACGATGCTCTCGACGCCGCCTGTGAAGAGCAGCTCTTTCGTGATCGTCCCTGCGAGAAAGGCGACCTCGCCATCGAGCGCGCCGGCCGCGCGCATGCCGAGCGGGCCCGAGCTGCCGCCGGCGCCGTCGACTATCCGTCCGTCGTGCACGGCGACCGCCGCGCTGAACGCGCCGCCGAGCTCCAACAAAATGAACGAGACATCGTTGAGCGCGCAGCCGCGTCGCGTCGCCTGCTCGCGGATGCCGAGCGCCGCGGCGCAGAGCTTGTCCGCGGTGCCGAGGTCGACGCGATTGATCTTTCGATGCGCGGGGACGGAGGCGAGATGAATGACGCCGGGAGTGAATACCACCGGCAGCTCGGCCGCGACCATCGCCGCCGCGAGCGCGCGCAGCCCGCCGATTCCGCCCTCCTCTCCCGGCGCCGCGAGATACGCGAGGCGGAGCGCGCGATCGTCCGCCTTCGCCACCGTGGTGAGCGGGAGCCCGTAGCCCGACGGGCCCGCGATCAGATCGGCGCCGAGTCCGCGCAGCATCCCTGCGAACGCCGCGGGATCCGCGAGCGCCTCTGCCGTCGGGATCGAGCGATCGAGCACGAGCGCACCATCGTCCAGCGCGCACACATCAATGCTGATGGTGCCTGGGTCGATGCCGACGGCGAGCACGCTCGAGCTCCGGTGCTCTCGTTACTTCATCAGCTCTTTTGCGACGTCTTCTATCGTTTCCGCATCGAGCACGAGATCGCTGCGCGTGAAGAGCCGCGCGATGCACTCCTTGTGCAGCTTCATCTTGAAGTTGCCGACGCCGAGCGCGCCGAAGGCGATCGCGCCTTCGCGCGTCTCGCCATCGTCGTTCACTTCCACGCCTTCGACACCAAGCGGCGGCAGCGCGTTGAGGTCGACGACGACCTTGAGCTTCCCGGCCCACGCGGCGCGCGGAATCAGCATCACACCGGCGGGGCCCGCGTTGAGCAGCACCTCGCATCCCTCGACCGCCGCAGCGGCCTGCGACGGCTCGCGGAGCGCAATCGAGCGCACGGTGCCGCCGAAGCGCTTGCAGATCTCCGCGGACACGCGCTCACCATCTTCCGGCTTGCGCGACGTGATCGTCACATCGGCGCCGGCCTTCGCGAACAACCCCGCGGCGCGCGTGCCGACCGGCCCCGTGCCCGCGGTGACGACGATCTTGCGCCCCTTCACGCTGCCGCCGAGCGCCTTGGTGATCTTCACGACGGCGGCGACGGCGGTGGTGTTCGAGCCGTTGGAGTCGAGCATCGTGGAAACGCGGAAGTTCGCGAAGAACGCCTTCGTCGCCGCGATCAACAGCTTCTCGCCCGCCGACATGTCCGCGCCGCCGATGAAGATCGCGGTGTTGTGCATCTCCTTCGGGCTGCGCGTGAAGATGCAGCCGTGCACGAGATCGCGAACGTCACCCTCGGTCACGCCGCCCTGACTCAAGATGCGATCCGCACCCGCGTCGTACGCGACCACCTGATCGAAGACGCTCGGAAGGCGCGAGCTGTCGAGCTGCAGCAAGAGTTTCAGCATGAGATGGCGTCGGGATGAGGTTGAACAGGAGGCGGAAGCGAAAGCTAACAGAGCAGAAACGCATCGAGGGGCGAGATATCCTCGCCCCTCGATGTGCCCTGACGTGCACTACGTGGCGCACCACGCCATGCAGTTACTTCTTGTCGGCGCCGCCGGCGAACGGATGCGTCGCCGTCTTCGCTTTCGAGATGACGGTGTCGATCTTCGGCTCGTTCTTCATGGCGCGAGCGATCGACTCCTTCGTCGCCTGATAGTTGTAGGCGAAGATCTTCTTGTCGTCCGCGGCATCCCAGTGGATGAACACGCCGACGATGACGACGAGGTCATCGACCTTGTCCTTCGGAATGACGCCGGATTCGACGGAATCGACGACGGCACGCGCGACGGCTGCCTGCGCAGGTCCAAACATCTGAACCGCCTGCTTCGCGCCCTTGATCGTGACCTTGTTGAACAGGATCGTGTCCGGCTTGGCGGGGAGGTTCGGAGCAACGACGGCGAGCAGCGTCGTGAAGCCGTCCTTGTTGTTCGTCAAANNTCCTTGTTGTTCGTGAGCGCGTTCAGGAACGCCTGGCCCGCGTGTCCCGCCTTCGAGCCGATGACCAAATCGATGTGTGCGACTTCATTGCCGTCGCCGACAAGCGATTCGCCCAGGAAAAAATCAGCTGCCATGATCACTACCTCCGTACCGGTGAGAAAGGATTGCTACGCACGCGTTCGCGTGAAGACTCGTTGGTTGCATCGGGAGTCGCAAAGACCGTACGGCCGCGTGCGCCAGCATCGTGTGGCTGCGTCCGGGCGGGCCGTGAACATGCGCCGACCGGGGTCAATGTGTCAAGGCGAGCCACATCAAGATCGCGTCACGACGGGTTCCAAGCGTTCGCCGGCCAGTGCAAGTTTGTCCCATGCAAGTACCCATCGTGACGTTTCGGCTGGCGAATGGCCTCTCGGTGACACTCTCCGAGGACCACACCGCGCCGATCGTGGCCGTCAACCTCTGGTACCACGTCGGATCGGCCAACGAGCGTCCCGGACGCACCGGATTCGCCCACCTGTTCGAGCATATGCTCTTCCAGGGCTCGGCGCACGTCGGCGCAAATGAGCACTTCGAGATCGTGCAGCGCGCCGGCGGTACCCTCAACGGCTCAACCTGGCTCGACCGTACGAACTACTTCGAGACGGTGCCCTCGAATCAGCTGGCCACCGCGCTCTGGCTCGAGGCGGATCGCATGGGGCAGCTCCTCCCCGCGATGACCCAGCAGAAGCTCGACACGCAGCGCGACGTCGTGAAAAACGAGCGCCGTTGGAGCGTCGACAATCAGCCGTATGGCACCTGGTGGGAGCGGCTGCCGGCGCTCGCCTTCCCGAGCGACCATCCATTCCATCACTCGCTCATCGGCTCGATGGAAGATCTCACCGAGGCGAGCCTCGAAGACATCGCGCAGTTCTTCGCTACGTACTACACGCCCGATAACGCCGTGCTCTCGATCGCCGGCGACTTCGATCCGGCCGAGGCGCGCGCGCTCGTCGAGCAGTTCTTCGGGCTCATTCCGCGTGGCGCCGGGAAGCCCCCGCTGCCGCCCATGGATCTTCCCGAGCACTTCGGCTCGTGGGAGCGACTCGTCGTCCCCGACGCCGTCATGCTGCCGCGCCTCTTCCTTGGCTTCCGCGCGCCCGTGTTCGGCAGCGACGCGCACTTCGTCGCCACCGTGCTCGCCGCGATTCTCGGCACCGGCAAAGGGAGCCGCTTTCAGCGCGCGCTCGTGCGCGACCGCGAAGTCGCATCCGAAGCATCCGCGTTCACCTTCGATCTCGCGAAGGGCGCAGATCTGATGATCGCCGACGTCACCGCGCGCCCGGGGATCAGCGCCGACGTGCTCGAGGTCGAGGTCGTGCGCGAAGTCGATCGTATGCGAGCTGACGGTGTTACGGAAAACGAGGTCCAGCGCGCCGTCGCGCTCCTCGAGACCGCGCTCGTCAGCTCCCTGCAATCCGCAGGCGATCGCGCCGACAAGCTCTCGATGTTCGCGACGTACTTCAACGATCCATCGCTCGTGAACGAACAGACGGAGCGCTACCAGCGCGTCACCGCCGAGCAGGTGACCACGCTCGCGCGCGAGCTCCTCGGCGAAGACAATCGCGTGAGCCTCGTTTACGTCCCCGCCAACTCACTCGCGGAACATCCCGCGAACGCCGAAGTCGGCGAGCCAGTCGGAGCGTCGCGTTGACAGCTGCCGCAACGGGCACGATGCGTCCACAGGCCGGACCACCGCGCGACTACCGGTTCCCGTTCTTCGAGCGCATCACGCTCGACAACGGCCTCGGCGTCATCGTCGCCCCCGTGCACAAGCTCCCGATCGTCTCCGCCGCGCTCGTAGTCGACGCAGGCGCGGCGGCGGAATCGCCGGGCGCCGAGGGTGTCGCGCAGCTCACCGCGCGCATGCTGCTCGAAGGCACGCGCAAGCGGAGCGGCGACGACGTCAGCGAGCAGTTCGAGCGCTGGGGCGCCGCAGTGGGCGCAACCGCGGACTGGGACGCCGCCATGCTCTCCATGACGGTGCTCGTGCCGCATCTCGAAGAAGCGATGGCACTCTTCGCCGAAGTGCTGCTCGAGCCTGCATTCCCCGAGCGCGAGCTGTCGCGCATCAAGTCCGAGCGGCTCGCCGAGCTGCTGCAGCTGCGCACGGAGCCCCGCGGGCTCGCCGACGAGATGTTCACGCGCTTCGTCTACGACGCGTCGTCGCGCTACGCACGCCCCGAAGCGGGAGATGTCGCCTCCGTGACGTCGGTTGATCGCGCGTCGGTCGAGCGCTTCTACCAGGCACGTTACCGCCCGAAGGGAGCGACGCTCATCCTCGTCGGTGACATCAACGTCGCCGCCGGCGTCGCCCTCGCACAGCAGCTGCTCGGCGGCTGGTCCGGCGCAGCCGCGCCCGCGACGGTAGTGAGCGACAGGCCCGCGCGCACGACGCACGCCGTCCACATCGTGCGCAAGGATGACGCGCCGCAGTCGGAGATTCGCGTCGGCCACGTCGGGCTCCCGCGCCGTCACCCGGACTATTTTCCGGCGCTCATCGTGAACGCGCTGCTCGGCGGGCTGTTCTCCTCGCGCATCAATCTGAATCTGCGCGAGGTGCACGCGTACACGTACGGCGCCCACTCGTCGTTCGACTGGCGCAAGGCGGCGGGGCCGTTCGTCGTGTCCACGGCGGTGAAGAGCGACGTGACAGCGGATGCCGCGAAGGAGATTCTGCTCGAGATCTCCCGCATTCGAGCAGATGCGGTGAGCGAGGATGAGCTCACGCTCGCCACGAGCTATCTCGACGGCGTCTTCCCGATTCGCTACGAGACGACGGACTCGATCGCGCGCGGGCTCGCCGCGCTCACGATCTACGAGCTGCCGAACGACTACTTCGACAGCTACCGCGCGAACATTCGGCGCGTGACCGCGATGGACGTGCTGCACGCCGCCGACAAGTACCTCCACCCCGACCAGCTGCAGCTCGTCGTGGTGGGCGATCCCACGGTGATCTCGGCGCCGCTGGCCGCGCTCGACGCGGGGCCTGTGAGCGTCTACGACGCCGACGGCCGGCCGGAGCGGTGACGACGCCCGAGGCTCCGGGAAAGGTCGGCAGCCGTCGCGAGTACACGGGGCGCGTAATCAACCTGGACATCGACCAGGTGCGCTTTCCGAACGGGAAAGTGGGTGACCTCGAGATCATCCGTCATTCGGGCGCCAGCGCCATCATCCCCTTCCTCGGCGATCCCTCCGGCGACGACCCGCAGATTTTGCTCATTCGCCAGTACCGCTACGCCGCGGATGGCTTCATCTACGAGATCCCGGCCGGCCGGCTGGAGCCGGGGGAGCCGCCGGTGGAGTGTGCGGTTCGCGAGCTGCGCGAGGAGACCGGGTGCACGGCGGAAAAGATGGAGCACCTGTACACGATGTACACGACGCCCGGCTTCACCGACGAGAAGATCCATCTCTTCGTGGCGACGGGGCTGGTGCGCGGGGAGAGCGCACTCGAGGCCGATGAGTTCGTCGAGGTGGTGCCGATGCAGATGTCTGCCGCGCTCAAGATGATCAAGGACGGAACGATCACCGACGCGAAGACGGCGCTGAGTATTCTCTACGTCGCGGGATTTTTTCTCGGTCGCTGAGCTCGCTAGCTTGCATTCGCACGCGGCACAAAGTGTCCACAGAATCCGTAAGCAAGTCGTCCCCGAAAGTAGACAGCGCGCTCGGGCGATGGTAGGTTTACATACCCCAGCATGAGCGCAAATTATTGCCTGCTCATGACTTAACGTGATTGTGGCAGACACGGAACATCGGGGCACGGCCCCTGCCTTCCATTGCCCCCGTCGGAAGCATCAGATGTCGCAGCGAAATGCTTCCAAATCAGCAGGCGAATTCATTTGTACTCGGGGGAAACCCAAGATGGCCAACGTGGCGATGGAAGCGAGGGCGGTTGTGCCAGGGTCGGTTCGCGCCCAGCTGCAGACGCTCGAAGATGCCGAGCTCGTTGCCTCCTTTCTGGCCGGCGAGGAGCGCGCGTTCCAGGAGATCGTGGAGCGCTATCAGACGCGCCTTCTCAACTTCATCTATCGCACGATCGGTGACCGCGAGCGCGGCGAGGATCTCGTTCAAGAGGTCTTCATCCGGGTGTACCGGCACATGGCCCGCTTCGATCGCTCCAAGAAGTTCAGCACGTGGATCTACACGATCGCGTCGAATCTCGCGAAGAACGAGCTTCGCAACCGGTCGCGCAATCCGCTGGTCTTCTTCCAGACGATCCGCAAGAACTGGCAGGACGACGATCGTCCGCTGCAGTTCGAGGACGCGAACTCGCGCCCCGACGATCTCTATCGCCGCCGCCATCTGCGCTCGCTCGTCGAGGCGTCCGTCGCCCGGCTCCCCGAGCATCATCGCCAGGTGTTCATCCTGCGCGAGCTCGAAGGGAAGTCGTACGAGGAGATCGCCGAGATCACGAACTGCAACCTGGGCACCGTGAAATCGCGGCTCAATCGCGCGCGGAACGCCTTCGCGCAGATCATCGAGCCGGGGCTGCGCTAGGCGCTCCGGCTCGCTGGCGGGAGCGTGATCCTGCACACATCATTCGGAACCCGACCGACTCCGGCGGGTACAGTGTTCAGACCCACCGAAGTGATGTAGCCAGAATGGATTGCCTCGAATTTCGTAATCAGTATCTCGCCTTCGTCGATCAGACGCTTCCGCCTGCGGCGCAATCCGCGGCGGATTTGCATCTGATCACCTGTAGTGCGTGCGCGCGCCACGATATGGCGATGCGGCGCGGGCTCGTGGTACTGCGAAATCTCCCGTCAGTCCAGCCGTCGGCAGACTTCTACCTGAAGCTGACGACGACGCTGCATCGAATGGAGCGCGCCGAGCAGCACGCGTCGCGCTATCGAGGGCCGGGATTGGCATCGTTCGCGGCCGCAGCCGCCGGCGTCGTCGGCATCGGCTTTCTGGCCGCGGTGGCGTTCAACTGGACCGCGCAGTCGCGCAATCTCGCGCTCGCTCCGGTGGTCGCCCGCACTCCCGCCGTCGCTCCGTACCCGTCCACCAATTCCAGCTTCGTCGCGAGCGCGAGCGCCGGTCTTCCGATCTGGCCAGCCGCGATGATGGTCGACCAGGCTCCCGTTCGCTTCGCCAGCGAGGAGCTGCTCGGCCGCTAGCTCAGTGGGGCAGCCCCGGCATCGTCTTCGTGGGCCCCCGCATCGCCTGCATGATCTGCGGCAGATGCCCCGATACGTAATCGATGTTCGACATGATCACCGGCGGCACCTTCAAGGTGCTCAGCTTCCCCGTTTGCTTGAGCTGATAGCCGTGGATCGCCTGCTGCAGTGCGATCGTCGCGAGCATGTAGGTGTGCCCGTCGATGTGCGCCTTCTTGAGCGCACCCCCGAGCAGCGGCTCCGCCTCGATGCGCGATCCCATCTCTCCGATTCCGCTCGGCACACCCTGCGACCGCAGGTGCTTCACGATCTCCGGATTCGCCATCGTGAGCGAGTCCATGCTCTGCTTCGCATGCGACCACCGATCGATGATATCCGGCGTCAGCGCGAAGTTGTCGACCTCGCGCAGCGCCGTATCGTGCGTCGCCGGAAGCGGTTGCAGCCCCAGCCCCGACCCTCCCGCCCCCTGCGGCCCCTTCGCCGGAGTTGTGCCGGGCTTGTCACTGTAGCACGCGAGCGCCGAGCCGATGCTCAGTGCCAGCGAGAAAGCGACGAGGCGGTGTGAGGCGAAGGACTTCAGCGACATGGGAAATGGGGATCGGAGGTTGGTCGAGCGGGCGAGGCGAGAATAGCATGCGCTACTATCGCTGGCAACCAAATATGCGCTGTGATCCGCGCCGCGCCGCGGTGCACCGCTAACCAGTATATTCACGAGATGCCTGCGCTCCTCGATCGCGCCTTCGAAAAGTCGCTCAAGCGCGGCGAGTTCGAGCGCGTCTACTACTTTCACGGGGACGACGACTTCCTGAAAGAGCAGGCCGTGCGCGCACTCATCGCCGCCGCCGTCGATCCATCCACGCGCGACTTCAATCTCGATATTCGCGCTGCCGCCGAGCTCGATGCCGAAACGCTCGGCAGCCTGCTCGGGACGCCGCCGATGATGGCGGAGCGGCGTGCGGTGGTGGTTCGCGATGTCGCGGCGCTCAGAAAGGACGCGCGCGCGGTGCTCGATCGCTATCTCGCGTCGCCGGTGGCCGACGTCGTGCTCGCCCTCGTGGCACCCGCGAGCGAAAAGGCGAAGGTCGATAAGGCGCTCGAGAATCGCGCGGCGACGCTCGAGTTCAAGCCGCTCAGCGGCGACCGCGTGCCGCGGTGGATCATCCACCACGTCGAGAGCGTGCTCGGTGCGACGATCACGCCGGAGGCCGCGGAGCTACTGCAGCAGGCGGCGGGCAATGAGCTCGCGGCGCTCGCCGCGGAGCTCGACAAGCTCGCGAGCTACGCGGGCGGCGGCACCATCGACGAAGATGCCGTTTCCGATGTGGTCGGCGTGCGCCGCGGCGAGACGCTCGGCGACTTTCTCGATCGCGTCGCCGCGCGCGACACGGCGGGCGCGCTCGCGCTGCTCCCGCACATTCTCGCGCAGCCGAAGACGAGCGCGGTGTCGATCGTGATGGCGCTGACGACGCAGATGCTCGCGATCGGCTGGGGGATCACGCGCGGCGGACGCGCGGACTACTTTGAGCTGCTCAAGAGCGGGAAGGCGTTTCCGATGCGTCCATGGGGCGAGGCTGCGCGCGCATGGAGCGCGGCAGAGCGCCACTGGAACGACGATTCGATCGACGGCGCGCTCGATGCTCTTCTCGCCTCCGACATCGCGCTCAAGGAGACTCGCATCTCCAGCGATGCGCAGCTCCTCTCCACGCTCGTGCTCACGCTCTGCGGCGTCACACGCTCGACCGACGCCGCGCGGCTACTCCTCTCCGCCGTTCCGGCGTGACGCATCACCTTCGCAGAATGCTCATGACCCGATATCTCGCTCCACTCGCCGCACTCTTCATCGGCGCCGCCTCGCTCGCCGCGCAGGGAACTCCTCCGCTCGCCCCCGTCGCCGACTCCAGCCCAAGCGACACGCTCTTTCTCCGCGCGCAGCGAATGGCGGCGGAGGGGCAGGGCGATGCGGCGCGCGCGCTGGTGCAGCACGAGATCGATACGGCGAGCGCGGGCTCGCCGAGGTATGTGGACGCGCTCTACTGGCGTGCGGTCGTGGCGGCGACGGCGTCGGATGCGGAGAAGGATCTGCGGCGCATCATCATCGAGTTCCCGCTGTCGCCGCGCAACGAGGACGCGTTGCTCCGGCTCGCGCAGCTCGAGATGACGCGTGGCGACAACGATCAGGCGCTCGCGCATCTGCAGCGGCTCGTGATCGATCATCCCACGAGCCCGTCGCGCGCGCGCGCATCGTTCTGGATGGCGCGCGTGTACTTCGACAAGAATCAGACACCGGCGGCGTGCCGCAGCCTCGCCGATGCGTCGCACAACACGTCGCCCGGCCAGGTGGAGCAAAAAAATCAGATCGACTTCTGGATGCAGCGCTGCCACGGCAACGATACCGCGGCAGTGGCGACGACGATGGTGGACAGCACGCCGACGGTCGCTCTGCCAACCGTAGTCGCGTCCGCGCCGCAGAGCGCGCCCGCGCGCGAGACGGAGCGAGTGCCGCCGCCACCGGCCGCTGTGCCTGTCAAGAGGGCGACGACTTCGAAAAAAACGGTCACGACCACCGCGACGACCACCACCGTCGTTCCGCGCGCGTCGAAGGGCCCGACGAAGTACACCGTGCAGGTGGCCGCGTACGACACGCGCGATGCCGCGGTGACGCTGCAGCACAGCCTGATCGCTCGCGGGCTCGAAGCACGCATCGTCGGAACGACGAAGCCGTTCCGCGTGCGCGTTGGGTATTACGACACGCGCGCGAAGGCCGACGCGGCGGCGGCGCAGCTGAAGGCCAAGCAGCTCACCGTGTATGTCACGGAGGCCGAAGCGCGGTGAGTCGTGAAACGCCGCTGATGGAGCACTGGCGCGAGATGAAGTCGCGCAATCCCGGCGCCATCCTGCTCTACCGGCTCGGCGAGTTCTACGAGACGTTCTACGAGGACGCCGAGATCGCGTCGCGGGTGCTCGGGCTCACGCTCACGTCGCGCAACAACGGCGGCGCGGCGGACGTGCCGCTCGCGGGCGTGCCCGCGAAGGCGATGAGCGGCTATCTGCGCCAGCTCGTGTCGCAGGGCTATCGCGTCGCGATCTGTGAGCAGATGGAAGATGCGAAGAACGCGAAGGGCGCCACGGTGCGTCGCGAGGTGGTGGAGACGATCACTCCAGGTGCCGCCTTCGCGGACGATCTGCTCGATCACGCGCGCAACAACTTTCTCTGCGCGCTCCAGGTGACGGGCGCGCAGGCGGGGATCGCCGCCGCCGATCTTTCCACCGGCGAGCTCCGGCTCATCGTGTGCGAGACGGCGGATCTCGAGCCATTTCTCGCGCGGCTCGCGCCGAGCGAGATGGTGCTGGTGCGCGGGGAGAATGCGCCGTCGCCGCGTGGGCCTACGGGCGAGGGGCCGCTCGTCACGGAGCGCGAGCGCTGGGAGTTCGATCCCGCGCTCGCGACGGATGCGCTGCGTGCGCAATTCGGCGTCGCGTCGCTCGAGGCGTTCGGCATCGGTGCGAGCGATGCGCCCGCGGTTGGTGCGGCCGGCGCGCTGCTCCGCTATCTGCACGAGCTGCAGCCGCAGGGCATTCCGCATCTCGCGCGGCCCGTGGTGGAGCGCGCGGGGAGCGCGATGCCGCTCGACGAGATGACGCGGCGCAATCTCGAGCTCGTCGAGTCGCTGCGCGGCGGCGACCGCAGCGGCACGCTCATCGACGTGCTCGATCGCACGGCGACGCCGATGGGTGCGCGACTGCTGCGCTCGTGGATTCTCACGCCGCTCACCGAGCGCGCGCCGATCGATGCGCGCCTCGATGCGGTGGGCGGGCTGCTCGACGATGCGCTCGCGCGCGAGACGCTGCGCACCGCGTTGGACGGCGTGCGCGATGTCGAGCGGCTCGCGAGCAAGGCCGCCGCCGGCCGCGCCACCCCACGGGAGCTCGGCGCACTCGGCGGCTCTCTCGCGCGCCTCCCCGCCGTGTCGGCGGCGGCGCGGCGCGTGGGGGAGGCGGGGGTGGTGAAGGAGCTGCTCGCCAAGTGGGATGACTGCGCGGAGCTCAGCGCGCATCTGGCGCTCGGCCTGGTCGACCGGCCGCCTGTAGCGATCGGCGAGGAGGAGGCGATCCGCGCGGGCTTCGACGCGGAGCTCGACGAGATGCGCGCGCTGCAGCGCGGCGGCCGCGACGCGATCGCGCGCATCCAGACGGCGGAGCGCGCGCGCACGGGGATCGCGTCGCTCAAGGTTGGCTACAACAAGGTGTTCGGCTACTTCATCGAGATCACGAACGCGAACAAGGAGCACGTACCGGCGGACTACCAGCGCCGGCAGACGCTCGCGGGCGCCGAGCGTTACGTGACGCCGGAGCTCAAGGAGTACGAGGAGAAGGTGCTCACCGCCGGCGAGCGCATCGAGCTCCGCGAGCGCGCGCTCTTCGAGACGTTGCGCGCGCTCGCCGGCGCGGCGATCGGACGGCTGCAGTGCGCCGCATCTATTCTCGCGCAGCTCGACGTGCTCGCGGCGCTCGCGGAGGTCGCGGCGCGCGAGGGGTACGCGCGCCCGGAGATCAGCGACGACTTCGCACTCGACATCACAGGCGGCCGGCATCCCGTGGTCGAGCGCATGATGCCGCGCGACAAGTTCATCCCCAACGATGTGACGCTCACGACCGACGCGCGGATGATCATCCTCACCGGTCCGAACATGGCGGGCAAGTCGACGATCCTGCGCCAGATTGGACTGATCGTGCTGATGGCGCAGATTGGGAGCTTCGTGCCAGCGAGCCGCGCGCGCATCGGTATCGTCGACCGCGTCTTCACGCGCGTGGGCGCGAGCGACAACCTCGTGCGCGGGCAGTCGACGTTCATGGTCGAGATGTCGGAGACGAGCGCGATCCTCCACACCGCGACCCGGCGCAGCCTCGTGCTGCTCGACGAGATCGGGCGCGGCACGTCGACGTACGACGGCGTGTCGATCGCCTGGGCGGTGAGCGAGCATCTGCACGATGCGATCGGCTGCAAGACGGTGTTCGCGACGCACTATCACGAGCTGACGCAGCTGGCCGAGGAGCGCGATGCGGTGCGGAACTTTACGGTGGCGGTGCGCGAGGTTGGCGACGAGGTGCTCTTTCTGCACACGCTGATCGCGGGCGGCGCGGATCGCTCGTACGGCATCGAGGTCGGCAGACTCGCGGGGCTGCCGCCGGCGGTCGTGAGCCGCGCGCGCGTGCTGCTGAAGCTGCTCGAGGCGGAGCACCACATCGTGCGGCCGGGCGCGATGTCGCGCGAGGCGGCGCCTGCAACCGAGCAGCTCGCGCTCTTCGCGAGCGTGCCGCATCCGCTGGTGGAGAAGCTGCGCGGAGTCGATCTCGACAATCTCACTCCGCTCAAGGCGCTGCAGCTTCTGGCCGAGCTGCAGCGGGACGCTAACGGCTGAGTCAACGGCTCGGCCGCCGGCTCACTCCATCGCGAACTCGCGCGAGAACGCGACGACGAAGGAGAAGGTCTTCGCCTTGCTGCGCGTCTCCATCGCGTCCGAGATGCGCTCGAGGCGCTTCGGAACGCCGAGAATCTTTTCCTGCGCCTGGCGCCCGGTAGCGTCGAGCCCCTCGAGCGTATCGATCGCCCAGTGCTTGATCTGCTCCTCGACGATCTTCAGATAATCGCGCGGCCCATAAATACCGGCGCGCCAAATCACATCCGCCATCTCGCGGAAGTTCGGCATGCTCACCCCAGGCATGTCGATCGACGGCATGACCGCAGCCGCGGAGACCAGCGCGCGATTCGGGTCGCGCTTGAGCACGGCCTCGAAGATCTTCCGGTAGAACACGTAGTGCCGCGCCTCTTCCTTCGCGACGTTCGACAGCACGACGCCGATCGTCGGCTCGAACTCGCCCGCAAGCTTCCCCGTGTTCGAGTGGCTCACCTGCGTCGCACGCTCCTGTAGCGTGGTGTACACGAAGACGCGATAGGGGTCCTTGTCCCACGCCGGCTCGAATCCCGCCTTCAGATACTCGAATTGCATCCGCTCGAGCTCCGGATTGTTCAGCAACTGACTGTCGCGCGTGTAGTCGTGAAGCACCGCGCCGTGCCGGTCCTCCTCGGCCGTCCACAGATTCGTCCACTTGTGCCAGAAGCTCGTGCTGCCGAGGTAGACGGCGAGCAGGCGGTGGAAATGCGGGAGCCCTTCCTCGGTGAGGAGGTTGAGGGCGAGCGCGACGCGTATCGGCGTGGTGATGCCGCGCGTGCGCTCACGGAGCTCGGCAACATGGTGATCGGGGTCGGTGTCGGGCGCCGGCGCGAGCAGCTCGCTCGGAAACCAGAGGATGCGCTTCGACTCGTGCACCACCATCAGCTCTGCAACGAGCTCTTCGAGATCGGCGAGTACTTCTACCTTCGCCAGCATCTCCATTTCCGGAACAGTCATGAGACGGCCATGGAATGAGCATCGAGAATGTGCGCGCTCGCGCGGCGATCTCCACCCTCGAAAATTCGAATTAGCGAGCCAACGTCTTTGAGCAAATGTATCCGAAATGCCGAGCTAGGCAGCCCGGGAATGCCTCTAGGGCCGTAACGGAGTGCCTGGCGTTCGGTGGAGCACGTGTACGAGTCCATACTATCCTGCGTGAGTGGGGCAGCACAACGGCTTGGCTTCCGCAAGAGCTACCGCGCCATCATGTACGCGAGCACATCGCTGCGTGTGACGATTCCGCCCACCGTGCCGTTCGCGCGCACGAGCAGCGCGGGATTCGACTTCGAGAGCAGCTTCACCACGCTCTCCACCGTCTGCGCCCCATCGATGATCGGGAACGGCGCTTCCATTACCTCGCTCACCGGCACCTCGAGCAGCTTGCCGTTCTCGAGCGCTTTCGCCGAGAGTACGCTTTCGGAGACGGAGCCGACGCAGCTGTCGCCGTCCATCACCGGGAGCTGCGACACATCGTGCAGCGACATGAGCCCGAGTGCCTGGCGCACGCTCGCGGATGGCGCGACGCTCACGACGCGCGGCGTTCCATCCTGCTTCCCCTGCAGCAGCTGTCCGATCGGCATGCGATCGGAATCGAGCAGCTGATTCTCGCGCATCCACTCGTCGTTGTAGAGCTTCGAGAGATAGCGCTCGCCCGTGTCGCAGAGGAAAGTCACCACGAACGCCTTCGGATCGTTCACCTCGCGCGCCACCTGGAGAGCCACGTGCGCGATCAGCCCACTCGATCCGCCAACGAACAGCCCCTCCTCGCGCGTGAGCCTGCGCGCCATCGCGAACGACTCTCGATCGGTGACCGTGCGATAGTCATCGATGACCGACATGTCGATCGTTCCCGGAATCTTGTCCTGCCCGACGCCCTCGATCTTGTACGGCACACCCTCCGGCTTCCGCGCGCCCTTGCTCCGCCAGTACTCGGCCAGTATCGATCCGACCGGATCGCCGCCGATGATTTTCACGTTGGGATTCTTCTCCTTCAGAAATTTCCCGACGCCAGAGATCGTGCCGCCCGTGCCCGCGGCGGCGACGAAGTGCGTGATCCTTCCTTCGGTCTGCTCCCACAGCTCGGGGCCCGTCGTCTCGTAGTGCGCTTCCGGATTTGCGGGATTGTAGAACTGGTTCGCGAGCACCGCGTTCGGCGTCTCCTTCGCTATCCGCGCGGCCATCACCACGTAGTGATCGGGATGATCGGGAGGCACGGCCGTCGGCGTGATGATCACCTCGGCGCCAAAGGCCTTGAGCAGCCTCACTTTCTCCTGCGACATCTTGTCGGGCATCGTGAAGATGCAGCGATAGCCCTTGAGCGCCGCCGCCATCGCGAGCCCCACACCCGTGTTGCCGCTCGTTCCCTCGACAATCGTGCCGCCCGGCTTCAGCTCCCCCGACTTCTCGGCGCGCTCGATGATCGGCACGCCGATCCGATCCTTCACGCTCCCGCCCGGGTTGAAGAACTCTGCCTTCGCGTACACCGGCGTGACCACGCCGCGCGTCACTCGGCTCAGCCGAATGAGTGGCGTCCAGCCGATGGTGTCGAGAACGCTGTCGTACGGGCGTGTGTTGCGCGGGAGGGTGCTCATGGCACGGATTTGGGGCGAAGTGGCTGGAGGATGGTGTCGCCGGCGAGCGGCTTTCCCTTCGGATGGCGGAAGAACACGGGGAGCTTGAGCGACACGCTCACCGGATGCCCCTTCGTCGTTGCCGGCTCGAAGCGAAGCTCGCGCGACCCCGCGACCGCGGATGAATCGAGCCCTGGATAGCCCGACGACTCGACGACGCTCGTCGACTCGGGCCACACGATGCCGGTGCTATCGATGTGGATGTGCAGCGTGACGTTGCCCTGTACCTTCTTCGCGTAGAGCGCCGGCGGATAGCGAAAGGGGAGCTCGCGATTGAGCATCACGGGCATCACGTCGGGCTTGGCGCCGTCCGTCTGCACGGCCTCGATCGCCTTGCGTGCCTGCTCTCGATCGAGGCACGCTGAGGCCGCCAGAAACATGGCGCAGGCAAGCAGTTTGAGGGTCGGTTGCATCATACGGAATGTACTCGGCGTTTACGTGCTCGCGGGAGACTACACGCGGGGGGCGGTTTCGGTACATTGTGCACATGAAAGTCACCGTCCTGCTCGGGGGAACCTCGTCGGAACGAGACGTGTCGCTGGCGTCGGGGCTCAGGATCGCGCATGCGCTCCGCGACGCCGGGCACACGGTGACCTCCGTCGATCCCGCGCGGGGCGAGATGACGCGCGCGCAGGAAGACGAGCTGCGCGCCGCCGCCGTGGTGAAGCGCGAGCCGCCGACGCGCGAGGCGCTCAAGGCTCTTGCGGCCACCTCGCTCGTGACGACGCTAGGCGCGATGCCGGCCGTTCGCGGTGCTGACGTCGTCTTCATCGCGCTGCACGGCGGCGACGGCGAGGATGGCACAGTTCAGGCGATTCTCGATCTCGCGCGCGTGCCGTACACCGGGAGCGGACATCTCGCGAGCGCACTCGCCATGGACAAGGATCTCTCGAAGCGGCTCTTCCGCGCCGCGGGCGTGCCCACGGCAGACTGGATCATGACCGGGCCCGGCTCGCAGCTGAGTGCGAGCGAGGTCGAGCAAGTGCTGGGCTATCCCGTCGTGGTGAAGCCGTCGAAGGAAGGGTCGACCGTCGGGCTCACGGTCGACCCTTCCTTCGACGGCTTCACCA